>UQSH01000014.1 GCA_900543795.1 uncultured Oscillospiraceae bacterium
CACCGCCGCTAACAGCTGAAAAGCGTACCCTTACTATAATATGAAAGGGTACGCTTTTTGCTTTTGTTTTATATTAGATTTTAAATAAATATGAGCTGAATAAAGCTGATGATATACATTATTAAATAAAGCACGGGCTGATGGAAAAGATAAACCCAAAGACTGTTTTTTCCTATTTTGGAAAGCAATTTGCATCTGCTTTTATAAAACGGCTCGGGCAATGCTCCGTCCTTTGCATATTTGCCGAGAAAGGCACCGAAAAGAAACATAAAAAGCCACGGCAAAAGCGGGAAATAATCAGCAGAGGCAAAGGTGCTTGAATAAAAGCCGAGCGGGGCAAAAGCATTTGATTGATAGAGTGCCTCCGGCAGCTTTATAAGCCCGAAAAGCAGAGATTTATCCGAAACGGAATAGGTTATCAAAAAAAGCACAAGGGAAGCAGCCATTCCGATTTTTTCGTTCGCTTTTTCAATAAGCTTCATAAAAAGCCCCGTTATTATCATACACGCACCGAGGCAGGAGAGAACTCCGAAATAGATTTCTGCGCCCGTTATATTTATCAGCGGCATAATAACCGCTGTTACGAGCGTAACTGCGCCGCCTGCGGCAAAAACAATTATTCCGCGCCTCACGGTGTTTTTCGAAAGGCGTGAGCAAATTCCCGAAATAACTATAAAAATCGCCCAGAATATCGGCTGAAAAACGCACAAAGCGTCAAAAATTTTATATCCCGCTTGGCTTGCGAGAATAAAGCCTGCATCGTAAAACGCATGATGAACAACCATACAAATAATTGCAAAGCCCCGCAATTCATCAAGCAGATGAATACGCCTTATTCCGTTTTTCATATCATCACCGCCTAGGGTAACGGTAATAATCCGAACCCGTCAAAAATGTAGTATTAAAGCGATATTTGTCGCTTTCGCTGTTGCCTTGCTATGTTATAACAGAATTAAAAAGCCTGTTATATTGTAGCACACAAGTTTATTTTTTGCTATACTATTTAGGTTGTATTAATAAAATAATTATGTTATAATACAAAATATATAACTGACAGGCAGGTAATATACTTAAATGAAAGAAATTATAATAGGCTCCTTTGCCGAGGAGCAAACAACCGTTTCAAATGATATAACGGCAGCTTCGGCAGGAAGCGGCTCTCTTGATGTTTTCGCAACTCCGTTTATGATTGCGCTTATGGAGAAAGCAACCTGCACGGCAATTGCACCGTTTTTAGAAAGCGGAGAAACAACTGTTGGAACAAAAATTTGCGTTTCTCACAACATAGCAAGCGTTATCGGCGAAGCTGTAACGGCGAGAGCCGAAATAAGCGAGGTGCAGGGGCGCAAAACGGTTTTCAGCGTTTCGGCAATTAACGAACGGGGCGAGGAAATAGGAAGCGGAACGATTGAGCGCTTTACCGTTTTAAGCGAAAAATTTATGCAAAAAGCACAGCAACAGGCAGAGGTGTAAAAATATGAGATATAAATCTGTTATATTTGATTTTGACGGAACGATATGTAAAACAGGCGAGGGAATTATCAAAAGCGCAAAATACGCACTTGAAGCACTCGGCTTCGCCGTTCCCGAGGATGAAGGCGAGCTTGAATGCTTTATAGGCCCTCCCCTGCTTGTTACCTTTCAGGAAAAATTCGGAGCAGATGCGCAGACTGCGCAGGAGTTGGTTAAAAAATACCGTGAGCGATACACAAACACGGGGCTTTTTGAAAGCGAGCTTTACGGCGGTATTGAGGGACTTCTTGCAAGCCTGAAAAAAGAGGGCTTTTTAATCGGAATTGCTTCGTCAAAGCCGAAAAAATATGTTGAAATGCTGCTTGAACATTTCGGAATCAATAAATATTTTGACAGCGTTTGCGGAGTTACCTTTACGGCAGACTGCGAATCAAAGGCAAATATTATCGGCAGGTGCCTCCAAGAGCTTTCAACCGCCCCCGAGGAATCGCTTATGGTTGGCGACAAAAAATATGATATTGAGGGCGCAAAGGCAAACGATATGGACTGTGCCGGCGCACTTTGGGGATACGGAACAAAATTTGAATTTATCGAAGCGGGAGCAAAATTTCTTGCCGAAAAGGTTGAGGATATTGAATCCATCGCACTCGGCTATTTTGAGCAGATTGAAGAAAGCACGGGAATTTTCAGCGGAAGAATTATAACCGTTCACGAGGACACCGTTATGCTTGTTGACGGAACAATTTCCAAACGAGAGGTGGTTGACCACAACGGCGGCGTTGCAATAATCGGCCTAACAAACGAGCAGGAGGTTTTGCTTGTTCGTCAGTTCAGAGCTCCTTACAGAGAAACGATTTACGAAATTCCCGCAGGAAAGCTTGAAAAGGGCGAAGACCCTTATGAAGCGGCAAAAAGGGAATTTAATGAGGAATGCGGCTGCACGGCAGAGCGCTTTGAATATGTGGGCGAGCTTTATCCCACTCCCGGCTACTGCGGAGAAATTATCAGGCTTTATTATGCAAGCGAGCTTCAATTCGGCAATCAAAATCTTGATGATGACGAAAGGCTTGATGTTTACCGAGTGCCGCTTGAAGAGGCATTTGACCGCTGTATGAACGGCGAATTCAAGGACGCAAAAACTCAAATAGGAATTATGAAAATCAGGGAAATGATAAAAAATGGCAGTTTATCTTGACAACAGCGCAACAACTGCGCCCTGCCCCGATGCCGTTAAAGCCGTTAACTTGATGATGACCGAAAATTTCGGAAATCCTTCAAGCCTGCACGGTGCAGGAATAAGCGCAATGAAGGAAATTATATCTGCAAGGGAAAGCATTGCAAAAGCGCTCTCCTGCGAAAAGGATGAGATTTTTTTCACAAGCGGAGCAACAGAGGCAAACAACCTTGCAATTTTCGGAGCCGCTTATGCAAGCAGGCGCAAAGGAAACAGAATTGTAACAACCGCAATTGAGCACGAAAGCGTTATGCAAAGCATAAATGTGCTTGAAAAGGAGGGCTTTGAGGTTATCCGCCTTATGCCTGACGAATTCGGCTTTATAAGCGAAAAAGAGCTTGAAGAAGCTATAAACGATAAAACAATTCTTGTTTCGATAATGTATATAAACAACGAGGTTGGCTCAATCCTGCCCGTTGAAAAAATCAAAAAAACAGTAACAAGGAAAAATGCGCCTGCGCTTATTCACATAGATTGCGTTCAGGCGTTCGGCAAAATTCCCGTTCGCCCCAAAAAGCTCGGAGCCGACCTTATTTCAGTTACGGCGCATAAAATTCACGGCCCAAAGGGATGCGGTGCGCTGTATATCAGAAAGGGTGTAAATATTACGCCGAGAGTTTTCGGAGGCGAGCAAGAAAAAAGAATCCGCCCCGGAACAGAGGCTTCTCCGCTTATTGCGGGCTTCGGTGCGGCGGTGAACGCACTTCCCGATTTAAAAAAGCAAAGCGAATATATACACAGCCTGAATGCTTATGCAAGAGAAAGGCTCGGAAAAATCGAAGGGCTTGTTTTCAACAGCTCCGATAACGCTTCGCCGTTTATACTTAACATTTATATACCGAGCTTTATGAGAAGCCAAACGGTTATCCAGGAGCTTTCGGCTAAACACAATATTTATGTCAGCAGCGGCTCTGCCTGTGCAAAGGGTAAAAGAAGCCATGTTTTAACCGCTATGCACCTGCCCGATGAACGCATAGACAAGAGCATACGAATAAGCTTTTGCAGAAGCAACACAAAAGAGGATATAGATATTCTTGCAGATGCTCTTAAAGAGCTAATACTCAAACACCCTATGTAAGAGGAAAAAGAATGAAAGAAATTATACTTGTTAAAAACGGAGAGCTTGTTTTAAAGGGGCTTAACAGATGCTCCTTTGAGGATGTTCTCATTAAAAATATGAAACGCCATCTTGCCCCCTTGGGAGCTTTTAAATTCACGAAAAGTCAATCAACAATAATGGTTGAGCCCGAGGACACCGACACAGATCTTGACGACGCAGCCGAATGTCTTAAAAAGGTTTTCGGCATTGCGGCGCTTTCTCGTGCGGCAGTTTGTGAAAAGGATATGAACTGCATTATCAAGACTGCGCTTACCTATCTTGAGGACGAGCTTTCCGCCGCAAAAACCTTTAAGGTTGAGGCAAAGAGAAGCGACAAAAAATTTCCGCTTAAATCCCCCGAAATATGCAGGGAAGCAGGCGGAGCAATATTAAAAAAATTCAATCATCTTCGTGTTGATGTTCACAACCCCGAAATAACCGTAACGGTTGAAATAAGAGATAATTACGCCTTTGTGAGAGGCAATAACATTAAGGGCGCAGGCGGAATGCCAACAGGGACAAGCGGCAGAGCGGCTGTGCTTATCAGCGGCGGAATTGATTCGCCCGTTGCGGCATACATGATGGCAAAAAGAGGAATTGAGCTTATTTCCGTTCACTTTGCCTCCCCGCCCTACACAAGTGAGCTTGCCGAAATGAAGGTGCTTGATTTGCTTAAAAAGGTTTCGGCATATTGCGGAACAATAACAACATATATTGTGCCGTTTACGGAAATTCAGGAGGCTATAAGAGATTACTGCCCCGAGGAATATTTCACACTTGTTATGCGCAGAATTATGATGAAAATAAGCGACAGAATTGCCCGCCGGCAAAACTGTCTTGCGCTGATAACAGGAGAAAGCGTTGGCCAGGTTGCAAGCCAAACTATTTATGCGCTCGGCTGCACCGACTGTGCATCAACGCTTCCCGTTTTCAGGCCGTGTATAGGAATGGACAAGGATGAAATCGTGAGCATTTCAAGGAAAATAGAAACCTTTGAAACCTCTATTCAGCCTTATGAGGACTGCTGCACCGTTTTCACCCCGAAGCACCCGAGAACTAAACCAAGGCTTGAAGATGTGCTTGAAGCAGAAGGCAAAATTGAAAATCTTGAAGAAATGATGCAAACGGCAATTGAAAACGCAAGAAGAGTTTTCATAAAGCAGCAGTAGTAATAATATGGATAACGAAAAGAAAAGCACGGAAAATATAGACGATATACTAAACGATTTTAACAAGCAAAAGCAGGAGCACATTGAACGCTTCGGCGAGCTTTTGCCGCCCGAAGAGAGCAACAGACAAAGGGAAATGAAAGCGGCACACGAAACGCCGAAAATCGAAAAAGGCTCCGACGAAAAGAAATCAAAAAAAGAAAAAAACAGGCATAAGATAAAAAGGCCCGCAAAAAAGACTGTAAAAAAAGTGCTTATTTGCATTATTTCAGTCTTGGCGGCGGCAGGTATTGCAGGAGGCATTTTCGGAATTTTTCGCTATTCGCAGACGGCTTATCTTAAACCGTATAGGGAAAAATATCCAAGGATTGATTTTCCCGTTGGAATACAGGAGCGATTTTGCAACGACTATGCAAAGAACACCTCAATGGCGGGATATATTGAAATTCCCGACTGCGAGTATGAAAGCTGTGTTTTGTCTAAAATAACCACTGCGCCTTATATAGACGCCTCAAACAGCTTAAAGGAGCTTGATTTTAACACCGTTATTTATTTCACGGAAAATGCTCCCGAGCTTGAAAGGGCATATTCGAGCGCAAGTGCTTATTCCGCCTCAACGCAAAGCATAAAATTTTCAACGCTTTATGAGGATTATGAATTTACGGTTATCGGTGCGTTTTATACTAATTCAATCCCCGCCGACGACAGCGATTACTGCTTTCCTTACAATGTTACGAAGGATATGACGGCAAAAAGCCTTAACGGCTACACCGACAGGCTGAAGCACCGTTTTCTTTACAACACGGAATACGCAATAACCGCTGAGGACAGACTGATAACGCTTGCCGTTAAATCCGATTTTATGCCTGATTTCAGGTTTATAGTTGTGGGTGCGCTCAATGCGGCAAAGCAAGCTGAGGTTAAGGAAAACAAAAGAGTTCACTATCCTCAGATTTGGTATGACAAAAGCAATCAAACAAACCCTTACAGATTTGCGGAAAAATGGTATCCCGAAATAATCATTAATAAAAAAACGGGAAAAACAAAAAAGCAATCCGCATCTGATTTTACTAAATTTTAATGCGAATTTTCGCACGCCCTTCTGCCCTCCTGCCGCAGAAACGGTGCACATATTTTTGCAGGAAGAGAGGCTTCGGTGAAAAAAATGTATGATGTTGCAATTATCGGAAGCGGCATAACAGGCTCTGCCTGTGCATATTTTTTGAGCAAATACAAGCTTAAAATCGCCGTTTTAGAGAAAAACAACGATGTTTGCTGCGGCACAACAAAGGCAAACAGCGCAATTATCCACGCAGGCTACGACCCTAATCCTGAAACCAAAATGGCAAAGCTGAATGTTAGGGGAAGCGCAATGGCAAAGGATATTTGCGCAAGGCTTGATGTGCCTTATGAGCAAATCGGTTCCCTTGTTGTTGCCTTTTCCGAGGAGGAGGCAAAAACCGTTGAGAAATTATTTGAAAGAGGAAACGCAAACGGCGTTCCCGACTTAAAGATACTTAATAAGGAAGATCTTAAAGAAGCAGAGCCTATGATTTCCGACGAAGCACTCTGTGCACTTTACGCACCGAGTGCGGCAATCGTTAACCCTTGGGAATACGGGCTTGCAATGGCTGAAACCGCCGTTAGAAACGGCACCGAGATTTTGCTTGAAAGCAAGGTTACCTCTATAAAAAAGGAAAACGGCGTTTTCAAGATTTCGGCAGGCGAAAAAGAGATAGAGGCAAAATATGTTATTAACGCCGCAGGAGTTAACTGCGACGATATACACAATATGATAGCGCCGCCTAAATTCAGGGTTATCCCGAGCGCAGGCGAATACTATTTGCTTGATAAATCAGAGGGCAAAAGAGCAAGGCATGTTATTTTCCAATGTCCAAATAAAGACGGCAAGGGCGTTCTTGTTTCGCCAACAGTTCACGGCAATTTAATAGTTGGCCCTAACGCAGACCCACGGGATAAGGACGACACCTCAACAAAAACAAGATGCCTTGATTTTGTTCGTGAAAAAGCGGTTAAATCTGTTCCCTCAATCAATTTCAGGGAAAATATAAGAAACTTTACGGGTGTTCGTGCCGCAACGGATATTGATGATTTCATCATTGAATTTGCTTGCGAGGGCTTCCTTGACCTTGCAGGAATAAAATCTCCCGGCCTTTCCGCAGCACCCGCAATTGCCGAGCTTGCAGTTAAGCTGCTTGGCGAAAGCGGACTTGCGCTTGAAGAAAAGGAAGGCTTTATTGATGAAAGAACGCACCTGCGCTTTAAGCACCTTTCCAACGAGGAAAAAAACAATGCCGTAAAGAAAAACAGTGCATACGGAAGAGTTATATGCAGATGTGAAACAATAACCGAGGGCGAAATCATAGACGCTCTTAACTCTCCTATTCCGCCCGTTTCACTTGACGGAATTAAAAGGCGTGCAGGAACGGGAATGGGCAGATGCCAGGGCGGCTTTTGCGGACCGAAGGTGCTTGAAATTATGGCTAAATACAAAAACGAGCCGTTTGAGGCAGTTCTTCAAGACAACACAGGAAGCGTTATCCTTACGGGCAAAACAAAAAGCGAGGGGGATAAATAATGTTTGATTTAATTGTTATCGGCGGAGGCCCCGAAGCCCTTGCCGCCGCTTTAAGCGCTTATGAAAACGGGCTTGAAAAAATCCTTATTGTTGAAAGAGATAAGGAGCTTGGCGGAATACTTAACCAGTGCATACATAACGGCTTCGGCCTTCACTATTTCAAGGAGGAGCTGACCGGCCCCGAATACGCAGGCAGATTTATTGAAATGCTTAAAAGCACAAATGTCAGCGTTATGACAGACACAATGGTTCTTGAAATAACACAGGGCAAGGAGGTGCACTGCGTAAACACAAAAGACGGCTATCAGATTATCAAATCAAAATCAATAGTGCTTGCAATGGGCTGCCGTGAAAGAACAAGAGGCGCAATTTCAATTCCGGGAACACGCCCTGCGGGAATTTTAACAGCAGGTGCGGCGCAGAGATATGTTAATATCGAGGGCTATATGGTTGGCAAAAAAATCGTTATTTTGGGCTCGGGCGATATAGGTCTTATTATGGCAAGACGAATGACCCTTGAAGGTGCAACGGTGCTTGCCTGCGTTGAGCTTATGCCCTATTCGGGAGGACTTCAACGAAACATCGTTCAATGCCTTAACGATTTTGATATTCCGCTTTATCTTTCACACACAATAATAGATATAAGAGGCAAAAACAGAGTTGAAGGAATAACGATTGCAGAGGTTGGTGCAGACAGAAAGCCGATTGCGGGAACAGAGATTGATTTTGAGTGCGACACCGTGCTTCTTTCCGTTGGTCTTATTCCCGAAAACGAGCTTACCAAAACCGCCGATATTGAAATAGACGGCAGAACAAACGGAGCAATTGTTTTTGAAAATATGGAAACCTCCGCAGAGGGCATATTCGCCTGCGGAAATGTTGTTCATGTTCACGATCTTGTTGATTTCGTTACGGCAGAAAGCCAAAGAGCAGGAAAGGCGGCGGCTGATTATGTTCTTAACGGCGAGAAAAACAGAAGCGAATTTACCGCTCTCAAAGCCTCAAATCAAATCGGCTACACCGTTCCGCAGAAAATCAGAAAAGGAGCAGACGGTGCCGAAATCTTTTTCAGAGTTAGGCAAATATTTAAGGACAGTGCAATAGTTGTTAAGGACGGCGAAAAGCAGATTGCACGCTTTAAGCGAGAGCACATGGCACCGGGCGAAATGGAAAAAATTACCTTGCCGAAGGTGCTTCTTGATAAAATAGACTCAAACGAAATAACCGTTTCGGTTGAAGAGAATTAGCGTTGCTGCGGCGCACAACGAACGATTTTTGCAGCAGAAAGGTTAATGATTGATATGACAGAGCTTATTTGCATAACCTGCCCCAAGGGCTGCCATCTTACCGTTGATGAGGAAAACGATTATGCGGTTAAGGGAAACGCCTGCCCACGAGGAGCCGAATACGGCAAAAACGAGCTTAAAAATCCAAAAAGAGTTGTTACCTCAACCGTTAAAACAACAAGCAAGGAGCACCCTCGCTGCCCCGTTAAAACCAACGGTGCAATACCCAAGGGAAAAATGCTTGAAGCAATGGAAATGCTTAACAGCGTTGTTCTTAAAACGCCGATAAAAACAGGCGATACGGTTATTGAAAACCTTTTCGGAGCAGGTGTTGATTTTGTTGCCTGCAAAAATATTGAAGAGTAAAAATCAATACGAAAAAAGCGCTTTGCAGGAAGATTATCCTGCAAAGCGCTTTTTTATTTTTCATATATATCGGCGCAGTTTGTTGCTTTGATATGCTTTTTATTTGCGTAGGTGTTGCCCGAAAGCGTTATTCCTCTTGAAGATTTCGCCTTTACGCAGCAGCCGGAATAGGATTTAAAGGTGTTGCCTTCGACAGCGATATTCTCGTGAATATATTCCGAATGAACGGAATTTTCGGGATAAATAAGTATCGGCGTTTCGCCGCAGTATTCAAAGGTATTATTCTTAATCGTAACATCCTTGCACGGACCGCTTTCGTACCAGCTTTTAGCATCATTTGAAAGGAGAATACCGCTCATCGTTGTACTCTTAAAGCGATTATTCTCAACGGTTACCCTGTCTCTTGTTGTGAGCAAAAGCCCTCTTGTTATAATGCGTGTTGAATCGTTGCCTGCAAAATATACATCGGGGCACATCGTGATATTTTCAACGGCGTCGCCGCACCTTGCCGCCTCGGCATTATCAAGCTCAATCTCAATATTATATTCATCAATCATTCTTGACGCCTTGATAATTGCTCTGCCCTTTTCGGCAAGCGACTGCGGACAGATAAACGCAATTTCATCGCCCTTGTTAAATGCATTATATCCGTAAGACTGCGGGTGCATAAAGCGAACAGTTATCCTGTTTTCCTTTACGCTTTGGATTTTAAGGTGCATTCCGTGAACATTCAGCAAATCGTCGCCCGCACCGTCAAAATAACTGTTTGTTACGCTGATTTTCCCCTTGCACATACAAATTTGTATAAAATCGGCACAGGAAGCCATTTTGCGCTCTGCGCCTTTACCCGCCGAAAAATCAAGCCTTTCAAGAGTAATATTTTCTGTGTTTTGCGCAACGAACGCAAGTGAATAATTAAATCTTTGTGCAACCTCGCAAAGAGAAATATTTTTTGAGCTTTCAACAAATATTCCCGCATACTGCCGCCTTACATCATACGGATAATACCTGTCTCCCCTGCTGAATTTTGAGGTGCTCGTGTAATGAATTCTGACAATTCTGTTTCCTAAATCCCTGCACTTAACGGAATTTACAAACAAATGCCCAACCCTTTTAATTTTATCGGGTGTGTTTTCTTTTATCTGCGCAATATGCCAAGCGGTTCTGTATTTTTTTAAAGCGTTATAGCAATAGCCGTTTCCTTTAAAATAAAGGCCGCCGTTTTCAACATAATATTGCGTTTCGCCGTCAATCTTAAAATCAACATAAAAAAGCCCTTTATTAACAACACGCATTTCGTGCAAATCGGGATTAACAACCTTGATTTCAATGCCGTTAATTTCAATATTCTCGCAAAAGCGAACAGCAGCATTTGTTGCTTTTCCGTCAATAATAAAGCAGGCACCGTTGCCCTCTATTTTAAGATTTTTAATATTTTCAAAACAAATTGCAACCCTTTGAAGATGAGCAGGAGGCGTTTCCCCCTTTTTAAACTCATTTTCGCCGATTGTATTTGTTATGTAGAGCATTTTTTCCGGACATTTTTCAGCCGTTAAATAATAATCTCCCTTTTCAAAAACAAGTGTTTTTTCCTCATCTGCTTCGGCAAAAGAGGCCAAAAGCGCATTTAATTTTTCTGAAACCTCGTCTCCCGGCTTTATTCCGTGTTCAATTGCATTGATAATCATATTTCAATACCCAATTCACACACCTTATCTCTTACGGCAAGCCAATCGGCAAACGCAAGCTCCTTGTTGTTGGGATTTCTTAAAATTGCGGCGGGATGATATGTTCCCATCATAAGCACTCCGTTTCTCTCATAAAAAACGCCGTGCTCCTTCGTTACCCTGAAATCCTTATCTATAAGTCGCTGTGCGGAAATTCTGCCAACGCAGATAATAATTTTCGGGCGTATTATTTTAAATTGCTCACGAAGCCAATTAATGCACATATCCTGCTCCTCGGGCTTTGGATCTCTGTTTTTCGGCGGACGGCATTTAACCATATTCGCAATATAAACATTTTTCTCTCTTGATAAATCAACGCTTGCAAGGAATTTATCAAGAAGCTGACCGCTTCTGCCAACAAAGGGTCTGCCCTGCAAATCCTCGTTTTCTCCCGGTCCCTCGCCTATCAGCATAATATCGGCGTCCTTTTTTCCCTCGCCGAAAACAAGATTTGTTCTGCCCTCGCAAAGACCGCATTGAGTGCATTCTCTGCATTTTATTTCAAGCTCATCAAGAGTCATTTTAACCACCCTCATCCGTATTTTTTTAATTGATATATACATTGTAGCATAAACAACGGCAGGCAAACAAGATTATTTTATTAATTTACTATTGAAATTAAAATAAAAGAGGTATAAAATATTCTTGTATTTATTTTCACGCCCTGCACGGCTGCGGCAGGAAAAGCGTGTTTTAACTTTTGCAGCAGGAAGGCTATGGATTAATATGGAAAACAATGAGGTTTTAGTTGAAATTTCCGCCCGCCATGTTCATCTTTCGCAGGCGGACCTTGAAACACTTTTCGGTAAAGGCTATGAGCTGACTGTTAAAAAAGAGCTCTCTCAGCCCGGCCAGTTTGCTTCAAATGAAAGGGTTAGGGTTATTGGCACAAAGGGCGAATTCCCCGCAGTTTCAATTTTAGGTCCCGTAAGAAAAGCAACGCAGGTTGAGCTTTCGCTGACTGACGCACGCTCAATCGGAGTTAGCGCTCCCGTCAGAGAAAGCGGCGATATTGCAGGCTCGGGTGCGTGCAGGCTCGTTGGCCCCGCAGGAGAAATTGAAATTTCCGAGGGCGTTATTGCCGCAAAGCGCCATATTCACGCAACCGTTGCAGATGCAGAAAGAATGGGACTTAAAAACGGACAGATTGTTGCGGTTGAAATTCCAACGGCAAACGAAAGAAGCCTTACCTTTGGCGATGTTGTTGTTCGTGTTTCAGACAGCTATGCACTTGCAATGCACATTGACACCGACGAAGCAAACGCCGCAGGAATGGCACCTAATTCAATAGGAATTATTACTGATTAAAGCACATAATAAAATATTACAGCACAAAAGCTTCGGATTGATTTCCGAAGCTTTTTTAATGCAAATAGCAAGAAATGAAAAGCGCCGCCGTTAACACGGCAGCGTTTTTCATAAGGGGTAAAAATTTATGTTAAAGCAAAATCATTGCTTTACGGCAAATTATGAGCAAATAAATTGCTCTATATAAAACGGATAGGTTAATTATTCTGCTTTGACGGCTTATACTCGCCTGCCGCATAAAGCTCTGTTACGGGGCGGAGAGAGTTTTTAATGAGCGGTCCCTTTAACATAAAGAATGCAAGGTCCTTGCTCATTGCCTCGTAATCAACATTGAGCAGCTTTGACGAGATGTGCTTATTAAAGAAATTAACAAGCGGACCCATACAAAACGCAGTTATAACCGTTCCTATTCCGATATTTTTGATTTGAGAAAGATTTCCGCTAACAAGAGCAGAAACGCCTCCGCTGACTGCAAGACCGATAACAACAACCGAAATATCAGTTATTACTCTGGTCCATTTGCAGGGGATTTTTGTGCTTTGGTTTATCATAAAGCTTAAAGTGTCATAAGGGCCAACGCCGACATTTGCCGTAAAAAACAAGCTGCTTGAAAGGCACATTATGATTATTCCGCCTGCAAGAAGAAGAATTCTTATATAAAGCTCTCCGCCTTCTGCAATCGGCGAAAGAAGCTTTTGGAAAAACTCACACGAATATCCAACAAAAATCATATTGAACACCGTGCCAACTCCGACAAGCCCGCGATGCGCAACAATTATAACGAATAATAAAATTGCCGCATTGATGATAAGCTGATATGTTCCGAAGCGCATTCCGAGCGCCTGGGCAACATTCATATTCATTGATGTGAACGGGTCAACGCCGAAGCCCGAAAGAGAAAAAAGAGAAACTGCAAATCCTGTTATGAAAACGCTGATAAACGAAAAAACCGTGCGCTTAATCATATTGTGCTGAATGAACATATCCTTTATGTAGCCGTAAGCCTCGTTTTTTAAACCTTTCATAAACACTCCTGTGCTGTTTTTTCCTCTCTTGGCTATCATTATAGTCTGCTATTTTAAAAAATCAAGTTTTTTGTGCAAAGTTCTGTTTTTTTAATAATTTGAACAATATAATATTAATTATTTTGTTTATTATGCACAATTATTTGCCGATTTTTGAACATAATAAAACGCCGAGCGGAAAATCTCCCTCGGCGTTTTTTCATTATTCCATCTGTTTGCCGAGAAAGGCGGCAGCCACCTGAATTAATTTAATATCGGTTTCGCTCGGAAGCTCGGCACCGTCGCCCTGCATAAGAGCAACCGCACCCGAAACATCGCCTCCGTAAATAATCGGATAAACAACATCTGCCTTGCGTTCAAAGCCCTCAACGGCATTAAGCGGCTCAACCTCTTTTGTTGTTATATGAATTGCTCTGCTTTCCATAAGCTCTTCAAGATTTTTTGTTATTCTTCGCTCAAGTATTTCCCTTTTGCTGATTCCCGCTGCGGCAATAACATGGTCGTTATCTGTTATTGCAACGGGAAGTCCTGCGTTTTTATATAGCACCTCGGCATACTGACCTGCAAACGCCGAAAGCTCGCCTATCGGGGAATATTTTTTAAAAATAACCTCGCCCTGTGCGTCTGTGTATATTTCAAGAGGGTCGCCCTCTCTTATGCGAAAGGAACGGCGGATTTCCTTTGGAATAACTATTCTGCCCAAATCGTCAATTCGTCTTACAATTCCTGTTGCTTTCATATAAACATTTCTCCCTTATCTGCTTAAATTTGTAATTTTCTCTGTAATATTTTGCTCATTGTGTGAAAGAGTATTCTAAACAAATAAAGAGATTTTTTGGAAAATTATTCAATATTTTAAATATAAAAACAAGCAGACAAAGACTGCGCTTTGCCTGCTTGAATTATACATATTATATTACAGATTAATCTCTGCGGGGACGGCGATGATTATCTCTGCTGTCTCTTTTTGGCTTTCTCGGTGCCTCGTCAATATCATTTTCGGGCTTTAAGCCGTCAAGCTCGATAAGAGCATCTCTTCTTGAAAGATTGATTCTGCCCTGATCGTCTATTTCAATACATTTAACGATAACAGTGTCGCCCACATTAACAACATCTTCAACCTTTTCCGTTCTCTTAACATCAAGCCTTGAAATGTGAACAAGACCTTCCTTGCCGGGAGCGATTTCAACGAATGCGCCAAAGCTCATAATTCTTGTTACAACGCCGTTATAGAATGCGCCAACCTCGGGATCGGAGGCGATAAGCTTAACAACATCTGCCGCACCGTTGCATTTATCAATGTCGATACCGCTGATATAAACTCTGCCGTCCTCCTCAATGTTAATCTTAACATCAAAATCAGCCTGGATTTCCTGGATAACCTTTCCGCCCTTGCCGATAACATCGCCGATTTTATCGGGATCTATCGTAAGAGTAACCATCTTGGGAGCATATTTTGAAAGCTCCTTGCGAGGCTCGCTGATAACGGGAAGCATAATTTCATCAAGGATATAATTTCTTGCCTTATGGGTTTTTGCAAACGCTTCCTTGATGATTTCGGGAGTAAGGCCGTGTACTTTAAGATCCATTTGAATAGCAGTTATGCCGTCCTTTGTTCCGGCAACCTTAAAGTCCATATCGCCGTAAAAGTCTTCAAGTCCCTGAATATCAACCATTGTCATAAAGTCGCCGTAAACGCCGTTGTCGCCCGTGATAAGTCCGCAGCTGATGCCTGCAACGGGAGCCTTAATCGGAACGCCTGCCGCCATAAGCGAAAGAGTTGAGCCACAGATTGAGCCCTGCGAGGTTGAGCCGTTTGAGGAAAGAACCTCTGAAACAACACGGATTGCATACGGGAACTCATCAACGCTCGGAAGAACGGGAACAAGTGCCTTTTCAGCAAGCGCGCCGTGGCCGATTTCTCTTCTGCCCGGTCCTCTTGACGGCTTTGTTTCGCCTACGCTGTAAGACGGGAAGTTATAGTGATGAATATATCTCTTTTCTGTTTGCTCGTCAAGTCCGTCAAGCTGCTGAGCGTCGCTCATCGGGCCGAGAGTTGTTATTGAAAGCACCTGAGTTTGGCCTCTTGTGAAAAGACCTGAGCCGTGAACTCTTGAAAGAAGGTCAACCTCTGCATTAAGAGGACGGATTTCATCAATTCCTCTGCCGTCAACTCTCTTGTGCTCATCCTTGAGCCAAGCACGAACAACATGCTTTTGAATAAGATACATAATCTCATCAATTTTTGCTTCGTTGCCCTCAAATCTTTCGTCAAATTTCTCGTGAACTGCGGCATAAATCGGAAGAAGCGCCTCATCACGAACAAGCTTATCGTCTGTGTCAAGAGCCTTTTTAACATCCTCAATGCAGAACGCTTCGATTTCTGCAAGAATTTCCGGATCGGGATCTGATGATTCGTATTCAAACTTCGGCTTGCCGATTTCGTCAACAATGCCCTGAATGAATTTAACCATCTTTTTGTTTTCCTCGTGGCCTGCCATAATAGCGTCAAACATAAGGTCATCGGGAATTTCATTACCGCCTGCTTCAATCATTGCAACAAGGTCTGCCGTTGAAGCAACAGTAAGGGTTAAATCGGTTTTTTCTCTCTGCTCAAGAGTTGGGTTGAGAACGATTTCGCCGTCAACAAGACCAACATTAACGGAAGAAATCGGGCCGTCCCACGGAATATCGGAAACTGCGATTGCGGCAGAAACGCCGAGAGCGGCAGTAACCTCCGGTGAGCAGTCGGGATCAACAGACATAACGGTTGCAACAACCGAGCAGTCATTTCTTAAATCCTTTGGGAAAAGAGGACGGATAGGACGGTCTATGCAGCGGCTTGTAAGGATAGCCTTTTCGCCTGCTCTGCCCTCACGACGGAGGAATGAGCCGGGAATTCTGCCAACCGAATACATTTTCTCCTCATAATCAACCGAAAGAGGGAAAAAATCAACGCCCTCTCTTGGCTTTGCGGAAGCAGTTACGGTGCAAAGCACCTCTGTTTCGCCATAGCGTGCAAGGAATGCAGCATTGGCAAGCCCTGCCATTTTGCCGGTTTCGAGAGAGAATTTGCGTCCTGCAAATTCAGTTTCCCAAACCTTAAAGTTTTTGAAAAACATAGTTTTACCTCACTTTTTCAATATTTTTATATTTCCGAAGGAGGTGCAATAGTAATAAGCTCAGCACATTTAAAAGCCTAAATGCGTTCAGCTTACTACTATTAGTGCCCTCCTTTGGTTACTGAATAAAAGATAAAAAGCAGACGGTAGGCTTAGTACCGTCTGCAAAACAGCAATTATCTGTCGAGGGTATCACGAATTCCGAGCTTTGCGATAAGAGCACGGTATCTGTTGATATCCTTTTTATAAAGATATGAAAGAAGGTTTCTTCTGTGTCCAACCATTTTAAGAAGACCTCTTCTTGAATGGTTATCCTTCTTGTGAACCTTT
Source organism: uncultured Oscillospiraceae bacterium (assembly GCA_900543795.1). Classification (GTDB taxonomy): domain Bacteria; phylum Bacillota; class Clostridia; order Oscillospirales; family Acutalibacteraceae; genus Eubacterium_R. The sequence continues at coordinate 16,739 of UQSH01000014.1, forward strand.
AAGTGAGCGGTGAGCTCGTTGATTCTTGTTGTGAGAACTGCAATCTGAACCTCGGGAGAACCTGTGTCGCCCTCGTGGGTTGCATATTCCTTCATAATTGCCTGCTTTTCTGCCTGTGTCATAGCATTTCACCTCATTTAAAATATTTACCGATTATCGAAAAACACAGTAACGGGAAAGGTGAATCCTTATTTGGCAATGCGCCAAGGCTTACACCCGAAACCGAGTAATTCGAACTCAGCGAAAGAATTATAACACATTAAATATAATTTGTAAAGAATTATTTTTTAATATCAACATATAGAGGTATGTTATTCCAAAAAACACAACGGCTTGATTAATTAAAGCAAACGGCTTAATTACGGGGTTTTTTTATAAAAATAAACTTGACAACAACTGCCTGTTCTGTTATACTTTTTACGCCGCTTATTATAGGCTTTAAATAATGCGTTTGCATTAGCCTGTCGTAGCGAGTCTTAATAAAGGAAGGTAAAACTCTATGTACGCTGTTATCGTAACAGGTGGTAAGCAGTACAAGGTTTCCGAGGGCGATGTTCTCTATGTTGAAAAGCTCGGCGCAGAGGCAGACGAGGAAATCACATTTGATAATGTTCTTGCAGTTAACGCAGGCAAGGGTATCAAAGCAGGCAAGGACTGCGCAAAGGCTACCGTAACTGCGAAGGTTCTTAAAAACGGCAAGGGCAAGAAAATCACAGTATTTACTTACAAGCCGAAGAAGAACGAAAAACGCAAGATGGGACATCGTCAGCCATACACAAAGGTTGAAATTACTGCTATCAATGCGTAATTAACGATGATCAAGGTTGAATTTTTCAAATCGGAGGGTCTTTTAAACGGCTTCACGGCGCAGGGCCATTCAATGAGTGCTCCTCACGGGCAGGATTTGATTTGTGCATTTGTTTCAAGTGCATGCCTAATGAGTGCAAACACCGTAACCGAAATTCTTTCGTTGAAGGCAGACGCCTCGGCGCAGGACGGTTATTTGAGGCTTGAAATAAAAGAAAATCCGACAAAGGCACAGGATACATTAAACGGCTTGCTGCTTCATTTGAGCGAGCTTCAAAAGGATTATCCTGAAAACATTAATGTGATTATTTCGGAGGTGTAACAATGCTTAAATTAGATTTACAGCTTTTCGCTCATAAAAAAGGTATGGGTTCAACAAAGAACGGCCGTGACTCCGAGTCAAAGCGCCTTGGTGCTAAAAGAGCAGACGGTCAGTTTGTTCTTGCAGGCAACATTCTCTATCGCCAGAGAGGAACTCATATTCATCCGGGCAACAATGTTGGCATCGGCTCAGACGATACACTTTACGCCCTTATTGACGGTACTGTTAAATTTGAAAGAATGGGCAAGGACAGAAAGAAAGTTTCTGTTTATCCCGTTGAGCAGTAATAGGTTAATATAATGCAAAGCCGCAGGCAAACCGCCTGCGGCTTTTTCTTTTATACATAATCGCAAATATAATGCGTTGCTGCCCCGTTTTCTATAAATCCTGCAAATCTGCCGATGTTATATCATTTTCAAGATTGTCCCGTGCCAAATCGTTTTCAATTTCAGCATAAGCATCCGAAATTGGCTTTTCTTCTTTTTGAGCGCTCAAGGACGGCTTTGTGTGATAAACCTTTTGTGCAGGAGCGCTTGTTCCTGCAATAATCGGGGGTGCCGGCTCCTTTCCGCTTTTTGCTTTGCCTTGAATTTCAGGCACCTGCGCCTGCTCGTTATCAGGCTTTGTGTGCGTGCGCTCGGGGCGCTTCATTCCTTTTTTAGCCATTCACTTTCACCTCATAAACAGTATTTCACAGCAAATTGCATATATTCGGTTTTTTATTAACAAGTGCCGCAGGGCACCTCAAAATTTGGAACCTCGTTTCAAATCCCTGCTTTTTGATTATACTAAAAAGAAAAAAGCACCCAACGGTGCTTTTTTCTTTTTGGCGCAGATGCAGGGATTTGAACCCTGGAAACGGTTTGAGCCGTTTACACGATTTCCAATCGTGCTCCTTCGGCCAGCTCGGACACATCTGCATATAACAGGCGGTGTTTTTTTACCGCCCATATAATTTACTACATTTTTTTCAATTAGTCAAGTACTTGATAGTAAGGAGAGAATAAATTTAATTTTTCTTCAAATTTATCCTTTGGCTGCTCCTTTGGAACCTCAACAGGATAATTGCCTGTGAAGCAACCGTCGCAAAAGCCGATGCTCGTTTTTTCCGCAAGATGATGAGTTGCATCAACAGAAAGATATGCAAGCGAATCGGCACCTATAACCTGTGCGATTTCCTCATTGCTCGAATACTGACAGGCAATAAGATTTTCACGACTGTCAACATCCGTTCCGAAATAGCAGGGATATTTAAACGGCGGAGACGAAATGCGAACATGCACCTCCTTGGCTCCCGCCTCTCGCAACAGATTAACTATTCTTGCGCAGGTTGTTCCCCTAACTATTGAATCGTCAATCATGATAACACGCTTGCCCGCAATGTTTTCCTTAACAACATTAAGCTTTATGCGAACAGCATCCTCCCTTTGGTTCTGGCTCGGCTGAATGAAGCTTCTGCCGATATACTTATTCTTAATAAAGCCGATACCGTAAGGAACGCCGCTTTCAAGCGAATAGCCCAATGCCGCATCAAGCCCTGAATCGGGAACGCCGATAACAACATCTGCTTCAACAGGGCTTTCCTTTGCAAGAAATTCTCCCGCCTTCATACGGGCATGCTGAACCGAGGAGCCCTCTATAACAGAATCGGGACGGGCAAAATAGATATATTCAAAAACGCACATACCGCCCTTTGTTTTTGCACAATGCGCTTTGTTTGATTTAACTCCGTCTGTTCCGATTGTTACAATCTCTCCCGGCAAAACATCACGCATAAATTTTGCTCCGATAGTATCAAGGGCGCAGGATTCGGAGGCAACAACATAGGCTCCGTCATCTGTTTTACCTATACAAAGCGGACGAAAGCCGTAAGGATCTCTGAAAGCAATAAGCTTTGTTGCCGTCATAACAACGCAGGAATATGCCCCTTTAATATGAGACATAACCTTTTCGATTGCTTCCTCCGTGCTTTTACTTGTTAAGCGTTCAAGCACAATTGAATATGCTATTGATTCAGTATCCGAGGTTCCGTGAAAAATTGCGCCTCCGAGCTCAAAATGGCGGCGAAGCTCTGCGGCATTAACAAGATTTCCGTTATGCGCAACGGCAAGATTTCCCTTGATATGCCTAATAACAAGCGGCTGAATATTATTTGGATTTTGCCCGCCCGTTGTTGAATACCTAACATGGCCTATCGCCATATTTCCCATTCCGAGACTGTCAAGCCTTTCCTTTGAAAAAACATCGGGAACAAGCCCGTCGCCTCTGTAATGAGAGAACACACCGTCGTCATTAACGGCAATTCCGCAGCTTTCCTGCCCTCTGTGCTGAAGTGCATAAAGTGCGAGATAAGCCGAATGAGCAACATAGGTTGTTTTATTTTCAAAAATTCCGAAAACTCCGCATTCCTCGTGGATACTGTTGAACATATTTATTATCTCCTCAGTATTTTAAAATAGGTTAAATCCGCCCGAAAGATTTAGGCGGATTAAATTTTATCAATTTGCCGTGTAAAGATTTGCATACGGCCTTGATGTTGCCGGAACAAGCTTTTTAAACGGCTTTGCCATTATTTCATTATAGTCTGCGCCGAAATATTTGCAGTATTTTTTAACATAGCCGTTAAGCTCCTTTTTGTCCTCATCGGTAAGATTTGCAACCTTAATATTTGCAGAAAGATTTTCCTTTGGGAATGAGCCTCTGACGAAAATTTTGCCGCCGTGCATACCCGAAGCACAATGAGTGCCGAAAAGCTTTTCGCCTCTTTTAAGGCCTAAGCCGAGTAAGACGATAGTTCCCCCAGCCATATATTCGCCGAGGAAGGAGCCTGCATTTTGACCTATAACAAGAACGGGCTTCATATTTTCAAATTCCTTCATATGAATACCGCCTCGGCAGGCAACATTATCCTTAATCATAATAATACCGTCTCTCATACCATAGCCCATAGCATCACCGCTGTGGCCGTGAACGATAATCTCGCCGCCGTTCATTGTGTTGCCGACCGCATCCTGACAGTTGCCGTAAACAACGATTTTACCGCCGTTAAGATAGCACGCCATATCGTTTCCGGGAGTTCCGTAAACCTCGATTGTTTTGCCCTTATCAAGCGCACAACCGATATAACGCTGACCGTTAACATCCTTAACAACCGCCTTGTTCTTCTTTGAAAGCTCGGCACTAATCATTTCATTAACCGTTTCATATCTTTGAAGTCCTGCTTCAATGCTCATATAACCAGACCTCCCGTAAGTTTTGCCGTTCTTGTTTCCTTTGGGAATAAAAACAGAGACGGCGAATCCATAATATCGCCCGAAAGGCTTGAAATATCAATCTTATTTGCAATAAGATTTGTGTAAATTCCTGCATTTTCACTTGAATTGATAAGCACGAAGCCAACAAGCTCGTTGCCTCTGAAAACAAGGCGTTTATATTTATCGCCTTCCTGCTTGATTTTATCGGTGTATTCCTCGCCCTTTGCGTTAATAAGACCGCAGGTGCATATACGAAGACCGTAAAAATCAATGGCATTAACGCTGTATGTTCCTCCAACGCCCTCGTCTGCTCCCGCCATCTGCATACCTGCGGCAGTTCCCTGCTGAACGGCATTCGGCCAAAGAGCAATTATTTTATTTGAGCCGTCAAGCATATCAACTGAAACAGTGCAGTCGCCTGCGGCATAAATATCGGGATTGCTTGTTTGCATTGTTTCGGGATTTGTTACTATTCCCCTGTTTACTTCAAGCCCTGCTTTTTCGGCAAGTGCCGTTTCGGGCCTAACGCCTACTGCAAGAATAAGCAAATCGCACGGAAGCTCCTTGCCGCTTTTAAGGATAACGGATTTAATCATTCCGCCCTTTGACCTTGCCTGTGCCACGGTGTTTTCAAGATGAAAGCGTATGCCGTTTTCCTCAAGGTATTTTTTAACGGATTTTGCACTCTTTTCATCAAGTATTGACGGAAGCACCCTTGGGGCAAGCTCAACAACATCAACGCTTTCGCAAATCTTTGAAAGTCCCTCTGCGGCCTTCATACCGATAAGCCCTGCGCCGATAACAACCGCCCTTGTTGTTTTTCCTGCAAGCCTTTTAACCGATTTAACGGCCTGCAAATCAAGGAATGTGAGCGCATTTTTATTTCCCTCAACATTCTTCATCGGCGGAATAAACGGCTTTGAGCCTGTTGCTATGCAAAGCTTATCATAAGGAAATTCCCTTCTGCCTGCCCTAACAACCTTTTTGTCCGTGTCTATTTTGGTTGCCTCGCAGGAGGTTATAACATTTATGCCGTTTTCCTTATAAAATGACGGCTTACGAAGATACATATCCTTTTCATCAACCGTGCCCTTTAAATAATAGCTGATTGACGGTCTGCTGTATGGCAAATACGCCTCCTTGGCCAAAATCGTTATTTCCGATTTTTTATCTGCCTTTCTTATGCCCTGCGCCGCTGCAAGTCCTGCTGCGGAGGCTCCGATAATAACATATTTCATTATTCTTCGCCTCCTACTTCAAGCCAAACAAGTGCTCTGTTTGGGCAGTTTTTTACGCAGGCAGGCTCCTCGCCGCCGCACAAATCGCATTTCATTGCTATTTTGCTTGTTTTAATGCAGCCTATCGGGCAGACCGCAAGGCAGGTCATACAGCCGATACATTTATTTTCATCAACGGAAACTATTCCCGTTTTCTTATCCTTGTGCATTGCACCTGTTATGCACGCCCTAACGCATGCGGGATCATCGCAATGACGGCAGTTTACGGCAACAGAGGCCTCCCGTGAGCCGTAAACGGAAATTCTTGCAACAGGCTCGGGACTTTCCGATTTGTATGCCGTTACAACATCCTTTGATTTACTGTGAGCCGTTTTGCAATAAACCTCGCAAAGACGGCAGTTTATGCAAAGATTTTCACGAGCAAAAACCTTTTTCATCAAAATCCCTCCTATTCTCCTGCGTGCTTTATGCCGAGTATTTCAAGCTCTTTTTCCGTTAAGCCGATACCTCGAAGCATAAGTCTGTTTCCTCTGAGCGAATCAACGGAGTTGATACCCATTCCGCCCATTATTTCTTTAATTTCGTGGTTCCACGCATTAACAAGATTGATAACACGCTGATGAGCAATTTCGGGATTGAGCCTTCTTGTTAAATCGGGCCTTTGCGTTGCAATGCCCCAGTTGCACTTACCTGTGTTGCAGGTTTGGCACATATGGCAGCCGATTGCAATAAGCGGAGCCGAAGCAACATAGCAGGCGTCTGCTCCGAGAGCAATTGCCTTAACAATATCCGAAGAGCACCTAAACGAGCCTGCGGCAACGAGAGAAACATTAGAGCGTATTCCCTCATCACGAAGCCTTTGATCTGCCGCCGCAAGAGCAAGCTCGATCGGGATGCCGACATTATCTCTTATTCTTGTTGGAGCGGCACCTGTGCCTCCTCTGAAGCCGTCTATAACAACTATATCCGCACCGGCTCTGGCAACACCCGAAGCAATAGCGGCAATATTATGAACAGCCGCAATTTTAACGGAAACGGGCTTTTCGCCGTTTGTTGCCTGCTTGAGCGACCAAATAAGCTGGCGCAAATCCTCGATTGAATAAATATCGTGGTGCGGTGCAGGAGAAATGGCGTCTGAGCCAACGGGTATCATTCGGGCGTTTGAAACCTCAACATTAACCTTTTCGCCCGGAAGATGACCTCCGATACCTGGCTTTGCACCCTGGCCTATTTTTATTTCAATAAACCTTGAATTTTCAAGATAGCCCTTGTGAACTCCGAAACGGCCCGATGCAACCTGAACAACTGCACATTTTCCGTAATCCTGCAAATCGGGATGAAGTCCTCCTTCACCCGTATTAAAGAGTGTTCCGAGCTCCTTCGCCGCCATTGCAAGCGATTTTTGAGCATTAAGACTGATTGAGCCAAAGGACATTGCCGAAAACATAATAGGCGTTTCAAGCACAACCTGAGGAGGCATTTTTGTTAAGGATTTTCCTTTTTTTGCAACCTCCATTTTTTCGGGCTTTCTGCCCAAAATTGTTCTTATCTCCATCGGCTCGCGAAGAGGATCGATAGACGGGTTTGTTACCTGCGAAGCGTTAAGCAGAATTTTATCCCAATAAATCGGGAACGGCTTTGGATTGCCCATTGCCGAAAGGAGCGTTGAGCCCGTGTTTGCCTGACGGCATATCTCCTGCTGATACTGAGGAGTCCAGTTTGCATTATCTCTGTAATCGCAAACATACTTTTCTATTCTTAAAGCGCCCGTGGGGCACAAATCAACACATCTGTGGCAGGCAACGCAGTTATTTGAGTTTGCAACAACCGTTTTGTTATCTGTCGGCGAATAAAAATGACATTCATTTGAACATTGACGAACGCAACAGCCGCAGTTTATACACAAATCCTTATCACGAACAACCGTGAACCTGCGGGGAATATAATTTATCATTATTTTCTGCCCTCCTCTTCCTCAAGCTCAAGCTCTACAAAAACAGGCTCTGCGCCGCTAACCGACCAAACCCTTTCGGGATCGGGACAGATTATTCTGATTGCGGATTCCTCAGAAGCAAAATATGCCCTTGTGCCCTTTGTTGCCGCAGTCAGCGAGCGAAGCTTTAATCTGTCGTTAATAGCAAGCAAGCCCTTGTTTGAGCCTAAAATAACGGAAAACGGACCGTTAACAAGCGCAGCACTGTAAATTGAACGAAGAGTTGTGAAATACTCCCTTTTATCGTCGTCCATACGGTCTATTTCTTCCCATTCGGGAGCAGTTAAAACATCGGCTGCAACCTCTATCGGCAAGCCGTGATGACGGATAAGATGGTCAAAAAGATATGTAATAACCTCCGTGTCTGTTTGCATTGTGCAAACATATCCGAACTGCTCAATATATCTTCTGTTTGCATCATAGGAGGAAATTTCTCCGTTATGAACGATAGACCAGTCAAGTATATTAAACGGATGTGAGCCGCCCCACCAGCCCGGTGTGTTTGTTGGGAATCTGCCGTGAGCGGTCCAAAGATAAGCGTCATACTGATCAAGCATATAAAACTCGCCAACATCCTCGGGATAGCCAACCGCCTTGAAGCAGCCCATATTTTTTCCGCTTGAAAAAATGAAGGCGCCCTCAATGCTTTGGTTAACATACATAACGCACTGAACGGTATATTCCTCCTCGTCCATTCGCGATTCCTTCATTCTAACCTTATTCGGCTTTGCAAAATAACGCCAAATATCAGGGCCGTTTGCAATTGCTTCTATCTTTTTAGTTGGAATTTTTTCGGAAACATCAACATTGAAATGTTTAAAAAGATAATCCTCGCACTCGCTTTTTGCTTTAACCGTTTCATAAAAAACATGAAAAGCATAATCATCGGCGTGCTCCGGATAAATTCCGTATGCCGCAAAGCCGCCGCCGAGACCGTTTGAACGGTCGTGCATAAGCGCAATTGATTTGATGATTTCCGAGCCGTTTATTTTTCCGCCCTTGCGGTCAATAATTGCCGCAATGGCACATCCGCTCGGAATTCTTACCTGCCCCTCTTTAAGCATAGTAACTCCTCCACTTAAATATTTTTAAATAATAGAAATTTTTATCAATTATATTTATCATAAAATATATTATGATGGCTTATTATATAGCCTCAAAAAAACAATCGCAATAAATTTTATTCAATTTCATCATTTTATAAAAAAATATGCTGCTTGAATTTTGAATATATGGAATATCTCACAAAACATTATATTTCATTATTGATAATGCACAAGTTTATACTGCTAAAATTTATTTTTTAAACTTATTTTTGGTTATAATCAATAAATAATCAGAAATAGTATATTGTTGTAAAATTCAGAATAAATAACAGAAAGCGCCGAGGGATATTAAACCTTCGGCGCTTATTTTTCAGCAAACTGCGGAAATAATAACTGATTTTAATTTAGTTTTATCCCTCTCTGTGATTAAGCGCCTTTGGCAATGAAGAGCGGCCCAAGCCGTGGTTTAAATTGGCTGATTTGCCCTTGCTCTTTGTTAAAGATACCGCGATACATAAAGCATACCTGCTTTTCGAGTCTTGATTAAGAACAAATCAGCAAAATTAAAACTCGAAGACCAAAAATACAGGCAGTAAAGATGAATTTTGGATTTTGAGATGGAAGCCTTGCCGGCGCAAGGCGACAGTGAAAAATTCAAAAGTCGCTTTAATGGTGCATTTTTGGCAGTCTCGGGTTGCTCTTCGCTGCCCTAATCGTTTGCCAAATCCTCTTCTCCTTGAAGAGCATCAACGCCTCTTTCGCCTGTGCGAACCTTAACAACATCCTCTATATCATAAAGGAATATTTTTCCGTCGCCGATATTGCCTGTGTAAAGCGCCTTTCTTGCCGCATCAATAACTGCACCGGCAGGAACCTTTGAAACAGCCATTTCAAGCTTCATCTTCGGATTAAGGCTCATTTCATCAATCTTAACGCCGCGGTACATTCTGCTGTGTCCCTTTTGAACACCGCAGCCCATAACATTAGTAACGGTCATACCGGTTACGCCTATTGAGTTCATTGCGTCCTTAACATCTTCAAACTTTGACGGGTTGAAAATCATAACAACATTAGTTAATTTACCGTTAGGATCTGCCGTGTAGCTTTCAACCGGAACAGCCTGCTCAACAGGAACCTTTGCAGCTGTTGCAGGCATTTCCGTGCCTGTTGCCTCTGCATAAGCCAGAGTAGGCATAAAGTCTGCATACGCTGACGGAAGATTATGCTCTGTTGCGTCAAGTCCTTTAATTTCCTCTTCCTTTGAAACACGAAGGCCGTTGGTTTTCTTAATAATGAAGAATACTGCGGTCATTGTAACAATCGTCCAAGCAGCAACTGCAAGAACGCCCAAAGCCTGTGTGCCGAGAAGCTTAAAGCCGCCGCCGTAGAAAAGACCGTTTAAGCTATCGTTTCCGGGAACGCTTGTTGTTGCAAACAAGCCAACCGCAAGAGTGCCCCAAAAGCCGTTGCAGCAATGAACCGCAACCGCACCTACGGGATCATCAACCTTAAGCTTAATATCAATAAATTCAACTGCAACAACAACGAGAATTCCGGAAACCGCACCTATAATGCAGGAGCCGAGAGCATCAACAACATCGCAGCCTGCCGTTATGGCAACAAGGCCTGCAAGAGAAGCGTTAAGGCTCATTGAAACATCCGGCTTGCCGTTTTTAATCCATGTGAATATCATTGTTACACAGGTTGCAACTGCGGGAGCGCAGGTTGTTGTTAAGAAAATAGATGCAAGCTGACCGGTGCTTGTTGCCGCCGCACCGTTAAATCCGTACCAGCCAAACCAAAGAATGAACACACCGAGTGCGCCAAGCGTTAAGCTATGACCGGGGAACGCCTTAACCTCTTTTTTGCCTGTTTTCTTATTAACAACATATTTGCCGATACGGGGACCAACCATCATTGCGCCGATGAAAGCGGTTATGCCGCCAACCATGTGAATTGCGCAGGAGCCTGCGAAATCATGGAAGCCGAGATTTGCAAGCCAGCCGTTTGGATTCCAAATCCAGCCCGCTTCAATCGGATAAACAACTGCACTTATAACTGCACTGTAAATACAATATGAGCTGAATTTCGTTCTTTCTGCCATTGCGCCCGAAACAATTGTTGCCGTTGTTGCGCAGAACACAAGATTGAAAACGAAGCTCGACCAATCAAAATTTTGATAATCGGAAAAAATTCCGAGTGTTGGCATTCCGCAGAAGCCTCCGACAATTTCCTCGCCCATCATTAAGCCAAAGCCGATAAGCACAAACATCGGAGTTCCTATACAGAAATCCATAAGATTTTTCATTATGATATTTCCGGCATTTTTGGCTCTTGTAAATCCTGTTTCAACCATTGCAAAGCCGCATTGCATAAAGAAAACAAGTGCTGCACCGATAAGAAACCAAACGCCGAAAACCTCGCCGCTGACAACCTCTAATATGTTATCCATAGCATTTTCTCCTCCTAAAATTAGTTATTTAATATAAAAATAAAGGAGCGCACTGCATTAATATGCAGTACACTCCTTTGTGTACTTAATCGGTCAGTGTGAAGAAGCTCTTCACACCGACCTATAACGGCATTTCTGCCAAAGAGAGGGTGAAACAATTATTTCTTCAAATATCTGTTGATTTCCCATTCTGTTACCTGAGTGCGATATTCATCCCACTCATTCTTTTTGCCCTCAATATAAGCATTGAAAACATGCTCGCCAACCGTTTCCTTGATAAACGGATCAGCCTCTGCCGCTTCAACTGCTTCAATAAGATTTCCGGGAAGACATTCAATACCTGCCTCTGTAAGCTCCTCTGAGGTAAGGCCGAAAACATTGTAATCAACAGGCTCGGGAGGTGTTAAGCCCTTCTTAATACCGTCAAGACCTGCTGCAAGGCAAAGTGCCATTTCAAGATAAGGATTGCAGGTTGGATCGGGGCAACGAAGCTCAACACGGGTTCCCTTTCCTCTTGCCGCAGGAATACGAACAAGGCAGGAGCGGTTTGAAGCAGACCAAACAAGATAGCAGGGTGCTTCATAGCCGGGAACAAGTCTTTTATATGAGTTTACTGTTGGATTTGAGAATGCCGCAATACCCTTAACATGAGCCATAATACCTGCAATAAAGGCATAAGCGGTTTTTGAAAGACCGAGCTTATCGCTTGGATCGTCAAAAGCGTTTGAGCCGTCTTCAAGATTGTAAAGGCTCATATTTGTGTGCATGCCTGAGCCGTTAATACCGTAAACAGGCTTTGGCATAAAGGTTGCGTGAAGGCCGTGCTTTGTTGCGTATGTTTTAACAACATGCTTAAAGGTCATAACTCTGTCTGCCGTTGTCATAACATCGTCAAATCTGAAATCAATCTCGTGCTGTGATTCTGCAACCTCGTGATGAGAAGCCTCGATTTCATAGCCCATATCTTCAAGTGCAAGGCAAATATCACGGCGGCAGTTTTCGCCGGCATCAATCGGGTTAAGATCAAAATAACCGCCAAGGTCTGTCATTTCGGTTGTTGGGTTGCCGTCTTCATCTCTTTTGAAAAGGAAAAATTCAAGCTCGGGGCCAACATTAAAGCCATAGCCCATTTCAGCTGCTTCATCAATAACCTTTTTAAGAACATTTTTCGGATCGCCCAAAAACGGTGTTTTATTATCTGCCATATAAACGGAGCAGATAAGTCTGCCTGTTGTTTTTCCGCCGAAGGTTCTCCACGGGAAGATTGCCCATGAATCAAGATCCGGATGAAGATACATATCCGACTCATCAATTCTAACGAAGCCGTCAATTGAAGAACCGTCAAACATACAGTCGTTATCAAGTGCTTTTTCAAGCTGTGAAACAGTTACTGCAACATTCTTCATAAGACCGAAAACATCGGTGAATTGAAGTCTGACAAATTCTACATTTTTTTCCTGTGCATCTTTAAGTATGTCTGCTTTTGTAAGCTTGCCCATAATCAAGTGCTCCTCTCTGTTAGTTAAAGAATTTCTAAAAACATAAAAGGCGCTCCGAAACAGTTCGGAACGCCTTTGTTCTTAGTACACCATCATTATATTGCTTTCTTTACGAAAATGTCAATATGTTTTAAAAAATTTGGTTGAGATATGAATTGTTGCTAAAAAACATTAATGGTTTTTGTGCATTTTGAACAACATTATCCTAAATTGAGAAATTCTTCCGAAACAATTTCCTTTGCGTATTTTTCAAAATACTCGGGAGTTGCTCCGTTTTGAGCGTGGGATGAGCCAAGCTCTTCCGTGTAATCCGAAAGCTTATAAACGGAAAAACTGAACTTGCCCGATGATGATTTATACCAGCAAACAACGGGGGTTAGCTTTGCACTTGTGATTGAAATTTCCTCGCCTCTTTTTTCAACAGTTATCTGCGCCATTCCTCCGCAGAGCTGATTAAGGCTTGTTTGGTGGGAAATAAAGTTTCCGAGCGAATAATAAACAAGCATTTTTTTGCCCGTTTGCTCATTTTCAACCCATTCAACAGGTTGTAGCACATGAGGATGAGTGCCGATAACAATATCAACGCCGAGCTCGGAGAAAAGCTTAATATATTCCCTTTGATAATCCGAAACAGAGGTGCTGTTTTCAGTTCCCCAATGCGGAAAAACAATAACAACATCGGAATTTTGCTTTGCGGCATTAACATCGGCGGTTATCTTTTCCTTATCCATCATATTAACGCACCACGGCTTGCTTTCGGGAATTGAAATTCCGTTTGTGCCGTATGTATAATTAAGTATGGCGAATTTTATTCCGTTCTTTTCATAATAAACAACAGAATTATAGTCCTCCTCGGAATCGTTTGTGCCAACATGAGTTACCTCGGGATGACTGTCAAAATACTTACATTCCTGCTCAATTCCCGCATAGCCAACATCAAGCGAATGATTTGTTGCGCAGGTAAAAATATCAAAGCCTGCGTCAATAGCCGCATCGCCAACCTCCCACGGAGTGTTGAAGCAGGGATAGCCTGCATAGGCAAAGGAGCTTCCGCCAAGCATCGTTTCCTGATTTATAACGGCAATATCGGCAGCTGAAATATCGCTTTTAATGTTTTCATAAAACGAGGTGTAATCTCTTGAGCCGTTTTCCTGCTCGCCTGCGTCGATCAGTGTGTTGTGAATAAGATTATCGCCTACTGCAACAAGAGTAACCTTTGACAAGGCGGTTGTTGAAGGCTCTGTTGTTGTTTCAGAGGTTGTTTGCGCCGTTGGCATTTCGCCGTCTAAATTTTTAGTTATGTGGCCGCTGATTGCAAATCCGCTAACAACAACAACCGCAAGTATAACCGGGATAAGAACCTCCCAAAGTTTTTTATTTTTCATATTAATCATAGCCCTTCCGACTTTTATCTTTTTAATTATAATTATTTTATCATATTATAATCGCTTTGGCAACAATTCTTGAAATAAAGTCCTCAATGTGTTACCATTAATTTATGGAAAATGCAGAGAAAAGATTTTATGAGCTTGCCGAACGGGCTGAGGAAAGGTTTTACAACACCTTTTCCGATTTTCTTAATATGGAGGAACAAAGCACGCTTGCTTCGATGAAGCTTAAAGCACCGTTTTGCCTTTACGGAGGATATAACGATGCCGAACGGTGCATAGCCGTTTTCGGAGACGGCTGTGAAAGCGCAGAGACTCCCGTTAAAGCAATAAGGATTGAGCCGCTTTCAAAAAAGTTTTCGGAAAAGCTTACCCACCGAGATTATTTAGGAACGCTTATGGGGCTCGGCATACGCAGAGAAATGCTGGGCGACATTGTTGTTGATGAAAACGGCGCCGTTTTATTTTGCCTTGAAGCAGTTGCTGAATTTATAACTGCCGAGCTGATTCGCATTCGGCGAACAAGCGTTAAATGCAGCGTTATTGATAACACGCAGGATATAGTTAAATCAGAGGCGCTCGAGCGGGAAATAATTGCCGCATCGGAAAGGCTTGATGTTATAATTTCCGCCGTTTATAATTTTTCAAGAAGTGCCGTTAAAGAGGTTTTTCTTCAAAGGCGTGTTTTCGTAAACAGCAGGATATGCGAAAATTTTTCGTATATTCCCAAGGAAAACGATATTATTTCCGTGCGCCGTTGCGGAAGATTTGTTTACGGCGGTGTTTTAGGCGAAACAAAAAAGGGAAGAAAAATAATCAAAATTATGCAATATAGATAGTGCTGTTTTTTAATTGAAGGCAACGAAAAAATGCCGCAGGAGCCTGTGCTTCTGCGGCATTTAGTGTTTCTGTTATTATAATTTAATCTCGTGAACCCAACCCTCAGGGCCTTCAATTGTGCCCATCTGAATACCGGTAAGGGTTTCATAAAGCTTCTTCGTAACAGGTCCCATTTCATCCATTCCGCTCGGGAAGCAGATTTCGTTGCCGTGGTCAACAATTTTGCCAACAGGGCTGATAACAGCCGCCGTTCCGCAAAGACCGCACTCTGCAAAATCCTTAACCTCTTCAAAGGCAACAGGTCTGTGCTCAACCTTTAAGCCAAGAATTTCCTCTGCAACAACGCAAAGAGAACGCCTTGTGATAGACGGAAGAATTGAATTTGATTTAGGAGTAACAATTGTGCCGTCCTTTGTTACAAACAGGAAGTTTGCGCCGCCGGTTTCCTCAACATAGGTTCTTGTTGCCGAATCAAGATACATATTTTCATCATATCCCTGATTGTGCGCATCAACAATTGCATAAAGGCTCATTGCATAGTTAAGGCCTGCTTTGATATTGCCTGTTCCGTGAGGAGCGGCACGGTCATAATCGCAAACACGAATTGTTATCGGCTTTGCACCGCCCTTGAAATAGGGACCAACAGGAGTGCAAAACATTCTGAACTGATACTCATCTGCCGGCTTAACTCCGATAACAGAGTTTGAGCCAAACATAAACGGGCGGATATAAAGGGTTGCGCCCGAGCCGTAAGGAGGAACCCAAGCAGCGTTTGCCCTAACAACCTCTTCAACAGCCTCAATAAATCTATCCTCCGGAAAAACGGGCATTTGAAGCCTTTTTGCAGAATCCGCAAGTCTGCTTGCATTAAGGTCGGGACGGAAGCAAACAATTCGTCCGTCTGCCGTTGTGTATGCTTTAAGGCCCTCAAAAACCGTTTGAGCATATTGAAGAACGCACGCACATTCGCTCATTGTTATTGTGTTGTCAGAGGTAAGGGTGCCGTTGTTCCACTTGCCGTCCTTAAAATTAGAAACATATCTTTTATCGGTTGGCATATAGCCAAAGCCGAGAGAAGACCAATCTATGTTTTTCTTTTCCATAATATATTACTTCCTTTCAAAAAATTCTATTTAAGTAAATTTTACTACCATTATTTTTCATTGTCAACCGAATGAATATTTTTTTTGGATAAAATACATAAAAACTGTTGAGATTTAGTTGATAATATACTATTATATATTAATAGCAAATAGTTTTTCGGGAGGTATAAAATGGAATTCATTTCAAATTCGGTAAAGTATATAGGAACAGACGATAAGGATTTAGACCTTTTTGAAGGTCAATATATAATTCCAAACGGAATTTCTTATAATTCTTATCTTATCGTTGACGAAAAAATTGCGGTTATGGATACGGTTGATTCAAGGAAAACAAAGGAATGGCTTGAAAATCTTGAAGCCGCCCTTGAAGGAA
>UQSH01000015.1 GCA_900543795.1 uncultured Oscillospiraceae bacterium
AAGCGTCCGATATGAGCGGCTGGCTTCTTATGGGGCTTCCCGGGCTCGTTTATCTCTGCGGTATCGCAGAAGCATCATGGACCGCAATAGGCCTCGCAGTAGGCACCTATCTTAATTGGCTTATTGTCGCTAAAAGATTAAGAAATTATTCAAGCAAAATTAATGCAATTACAATCCCCGATTTCTTCTCAAAAAGATATAAGGATAACACTCATATTCTTATGTGCGCTGCGGCGATTTTGATTATTATTTTCTTTATTCCTTACACCGCTTCGGGATTTTCAACCTGC
The DNA here is from genome assembly GCA_900543795.1 of uncultured Oscillospiraceae bacterium. Taxonomy (GTDB): domain Bacteria; phylum Bacillota; class Clostridia; order Oscillospirales; family Acutalibacteraceae; genus Eubacterium_R. The sequence continues at coordinate 291 of UQSH01000015.1, forward strand.
GGAAAGCTTTTTTCTTCGCTTTTCGGTATTGATTATCATGTTGCAATAATTGTTTCGGCAATCATAATTGTTATATACACCGCTCTCGGAGGCTTCCTTGCCGCCTCAACAACAGATTTTATTCAGTCAATTATAATGAGTATTGCTCTTGTTGTTGTTCTCGCCTTCGGCATAAATGTTGCAGGCGGATGGAATGCAGTTGTTGATAATGCAAAATCAATAACGGATTATCTTTCCTTAACTGCAACAACAGACGGTGCCGGAAACAGCGTTTCCTTTGGCGGTATGAGCATTGTTTCGACGCTTGCATGGGGCCTCGGCTATTTCGGTATGCCTCATATTCTTCTGCGCTTTATGGCAGTTGAAAACCCGAATAAAATAAAGATTTCAAGACGAGTTGCAAGCGTTTGGGTTGTTATCGCAATGAGCGTTGCAATCATTATCGGCATGGTTGGTCTCGGTATGAGCAAGGTTGAGCCGTCAATGATTCTTCAAGACAGTGAAACGGTTATTGTTGCCATTGCAGGATTGCTTTCAAAATACGGCGTGATTTTCGCTCTTCTTGCGGGCGTTATTCTTGCAGGTATTCTTGCTTCAACAATGTCAACGGCAGACAGTCAGCTTTTAGCCGCCGCATCAGCTATCAGCCAAGATATTATGGTTGGCACCTTTAAGCTGAGGGTAACAGAAAAAACAAAAATGATAGCCGCAAGATTAACCTGCATTGCAATTGCCGTTTTGGGAGTTGTTTTTGCCTGGGATCCCGATTCCTCAGTTTTCAGAATAGTAAGCTTTGCCTGGGCAGGCTTTGGCGCTTCATTCGGACCGCTTATGCTGTTCTCTCTCTTCTGGAAGCGCACTAATAAGTGGGGAGCAGTTGCAGGTATGGTTTCCGGCGGTATAACCGTTATTGCTTGGCATTATGCACAGGGCGGAATATTCAGCCTTTATGAGCTTCTTCCTGCATTTATAGTTTCTTCTGTTTTCATCGTTGTTGTTTCGCTTCTTACAGGCAAGCCCTCAAAGGAAATTGAAGAAGAATTTGAAAATGCTAAAATTTATGACTAATAAAAAACGCTTCGGAGTTCAATTCTCCGAAGCATTTTCTTTATTTTCTTCTTTTCCGAATTTTTCCGTAAACGCTTCAATCTGTTGGGTAAACACGGGCATTGAGCGGTTTATTATCTTTTCGAGATTTATTGCCCCAAACAGGCTTTTAATCAGCGTTTTAATTATAATCTGTATGTCTTCGTCGGAGCTCTCGTTTTCTTTATAAATCTGTCTTAATGAAATCAGAATACGGATAAAGCTTTTTGCATCAATTTCATTTGTTGAGCGTATTCCGCTTCCCTGTGAAATCCCAAGAATCATCTGCGCAACTCTTTTTATGTGTTCGGGATTAATTGTTTTCAGGCTGTCTGTTAATGTATCCTCAACATATTCGGAAAGCAGGCTGAACTGACCTGTGCAGACGAATGAATTGTCCTGCGTCTCCCAAGTGAATATGTTGTGTTGAGCAGCGCCGGAGGCCGTGCTTTTTATGATGCTTATTTCTCCTCCCAAATCAAGCATTCTGCCAACTATTGAATCCTCAGGCAGAATACTTAGAATTTTTCTGTTATTAAACGGCGTAAAAAGAATTTCGGCCATTTCCTCGGGAAATCCCGGACCGTCATTGTTGAAAACCTTAACAATTCTTGATTTTTCAGCGTCGCTTAAAAATATGTAAGAAAAAAGAGCAAGGTTTCCGCCTTTTGAATGACCGCCTATGTAAAATTCTCCGTCTCTGTTTTTCAGCTCATAGGAAACATAGTTAAAAGCAGTTGTTTGGCTTGCAATGGGAAATGCGTAGGCAAGCTCTGCGTCCTCGTAATAGCTCACAAATTTATCATCAGTTCCTCTGAAAGCAATAAAATAAGTGTCCTTATCAAGAGCAAAGGTTTCGCCGTAAAACGCATTTGCGCTGTCCTCACTGATTATTTCGTTTACTGCGCAAAGAGAGGTGTAGCCAAATCTTTTTGTGCTTCCTGTAAGCTCTAAAAGTCTTTCGGTTTCCTTAATCTGCCTGTTTTCCGTATTGGCGGGAGTGTATTTCTCCGCAATTTCTCCAAGCGTTTTACCTGAAAATCCCGAAAAATCAAGATAAGCAAGGCGGCAGAAAATCGCATTATCAATCTCGTTTAGCTCCTCGTCGCCAAACATTATATCTCTGTATTTTTCAACATAATCAAAAATATCAGCCATTAGTGTATCCCTCGTGTGTTAAAGCTTTGTGCAATAAATACATTTTACATATAACATTATATTAGTTTTTACACGATTTAACAATTGATTTTTCATATTTATTTTACTAAAATATAAAAAGGTTAAAATTTGGTGTCAAATTTTATCATTTTGTTGCAAATATAAATCTTATAGTATATTATAGCATTGTAAATTTTTAGGCATGGCGGAGAATTGTTTTTTATGGATAGTCTTAAACAAAAAATAATTGAAGAGGGCGAGGTTTATGAAGGCAATATCCTTAAAGTTGATTGCTTTTTAAACCACCAAATCGATATTCCGTTTATGAGGGAAATCGGCAGGGAATTTCACCGCCTGTATAAAAATGATAATGTTAATAAAATTTTAACTATCGAGTCGTCGGGAATTGCAATCGGCTCGCTTGTTGCGCAGGAATTTGAATGTCCGCTTGTTTTTGCTAAAAAGAATAAAACAAAAAACATTGCCGGCGATGTTTATGAAACTCCTGTTGAATCGTTTACCCACGGAACAACTTATAATGTTATGGTTTCAAAACGCTTCATCGGCAAGGGCGACAGAGTGCTTATTATCGACGACTTTCTTGCTATCGGCAATGCTCTTAAAGGCTTGATTAAAATTGTTAACGACAGCGGCGCAGAGCTTGTTGGCTGCGGAACCGTTATTGAAAAGGGCTATCAGCACGGAGGCGATGAGCTTCGCAATCAGGGTGTAAGGGTTGAAAGCCTTGCAATCGTTGAAAGTATGAATCACGAAACCGGTGAAATCATATTCAGAAATTAGGTTATTCGGCGTTTGCCTTATAATAGAAATTTTTTTACGGAGGAAGTCAAATGAAACTCACAAAGAAAATTCTTGCAGTTGTTCTTTCGGTTTTATTTGTTGTAGGTTGTTTTGCAGGCTGTTCAAGCAGCTCTGAAAGCGGCACAGCAGATAACGAGGCGGCTGCAAACATCAAAGTAGGATTTATTTTCCTTCACGATGAAAACTCTACTTATGACCTTAACTTCATCAAGGCTGCTGACGAAGCTTGTGAAGCACTCGGCATAAAAGAGGAAAACAAAATCTTCAAAACCAATGTTCCTGAGGGACAGGAATGCTTTGAAGCAGCAGAGGATCTTGTTGACCAGGGCTGCACATTCATTTTTGCAGACAGCTTCGGCCACGAGGATTATATGATTGAGGCTGCAAAGAAGTATCCTAATGTTCAGTTCTGCCATGCAACAGGCACAAAGGCACACACTGAAAATCTTCCAAACTTTCACAATGCTTTCGCTTCAATTTATGACGGCAGATATCTTGCAGGTATTGCAGCAGGTATGAAGCTCAATGAAATGATTGAAGCAGGCAAGTTCAAAGCAGAAGAAGCAAAGATCGGTTATGTAGGTGCTTACACCTATGCAGAGGTTGTTTCAGGCTACACATCATTCTTCCTCGGCGCACGCTCAGTTTGCCCAACTGCAACTATGGAGGTTCAGTTCACAGGCTCTTGGTATGATGAAACTGCCGAGAAGGAAGCTGCAAACACCCTTATTGCAAACGGCTGCAAGCTTATCAGCCAGCATGCTGATTCAATGGGCGCTCCCACTGCTTGCGAAACTGCCGGAGTTCCCAATGTTTCTTACAACGGAAGCACTGTAAGCGCTTGCCCGAACACCTTTATCGTTTCTTCAAGAATCAACTGGGCTCCTTATTTTGAGTATGCTATTAAGGCAGTTATCGACGGCACCGCTATCGATACTGATTGGACAGGCTCACTTGCAACAGGCTCTGTTGAGCTTACAGAGGTTAATGCAGCTGCTGCCGCAAAGGGCACTCAGGAGGCTATTGATAAGGCTGCTGAAGAGCTCAAAGCAGGTACTCTTCATGTATTTGATACTGCAACATTTACGGTTGACGGTGCAGCACTCAGCACATATATGGCTGATGTTGATACAGATGCCGCTTATGAGAAGGATACAGAAGCTATCGCAGACGGCTATTTCCATGAGTCTGAATACCGTTCAGCTCCTTATTTCGATGTCAGAATTGACGGTATAACTCTTCTTAATGAAATGTATTAATTTCATAATTTAACCACTTGTGCGTGGCCGTGGCAAAACACGGCCACGCGTGTATTTTTAGATGTTTTGCGGAGGTATTTATGAGCGATTCTCTTGCAATTGAATTAAAAGGCGTAACAAAAAGATTTGGAAGCGTTGTTGCAAATAAAAATGTTGATCTTCAGGTTCGCAGAGGAGAAATCCTTGCCGTTTTGGGCGAAAACGGAAGCGGAAAAACAACGCTTATGAATATGCTTTCGGGAATTTATTTTCCTGATGAGGGGCAGATATTTGTTGACGGTAACGAGGTTGTTATTAAGTCCCCAAAGGATGCTTTTAAATATAAAATCGGTATGATTCATCAGCACTTTAAGCTTGTTGATGTTTTCACCGCCGCCGAGAATATCGTTCTCGGAATTAAAGACGATAAGAAATATAATTTAAAGGAAGCCAAAAAAAGAATTAAAGAAATAACCGATAAATACGGCTTCGAAATTGATTTAGACAGTAAGATTTACGAAATGTCTGTTTCTCAAAAGCAGACCGTTGAAATTATTAAGGTGCTTTACAGAGGCGCGGATATCCTTATTCTTGATGAGCCAACCGCTGTTTTAACACCGCAGGAAACTAAAAAATTATTCGATATTCTCCGCCGAATGAGGCAGGACAATAAATCGATTATCATAATTACTCATAAGCTTCATGAGGTTCTTGAATTAACAGACAGAGTTGCAGTTCTCCGTAAAGGCGAATATATCGGAACGGTTGAAACCAAAACCGCAACCGAACAGTCCTTAACCGAAATGATGGTCGGCAAAAAGGTTACTCTTAATATTGAAAGAACCGATCCGGTTAATCCAAAGGATAGATTAATCGTTAAAAATATGACTGCCGTTAATTCAGAGGGCAGAAAGGTTTTAAACGATGTTTCGTTTACCGCTAAAACAGGCGAAATCCTCGGTATTGCAGGTATTGCAGGAAGCGGTCAGCGTGAGCTTCTTGAAGCAATAGCAGGCCTTCAAGCTCTTGAAAGCGGCGAAATTCTTTATCAGGAGGCGGAAAACAGTGAGCCTGTTAACCTCCGTGATAAAACCCCAACTCAAATCAGAGATATGGGCGTAAGGCTTTCATTTGTCCCTGAGGACAGACTCGGAATGGGACTTGTCGGCAATATGGATATTGTTGATAATATGATGCTTCGTAGCTATAAAAAGGGCAGCTCTGTGTTTTTAAACAGAAAAAGCCCAAAGGATTTGGCTGATAATATTATTGACAGCCTTGAAGTTGTAACTCCAAGCACCTCAACCCCTGTCAGACGCCTTTCGGGAGGTAATGTTCAAAAGGTGCTTGTCGGCAGAGAGATTGCCGCTAATCCAAAGGTTCTTATGGTTGCTTATCCCGTCAGAGGTCTTGACATTAATTCTTCTTATACTATTTATAATCTTCTTACAAAGCAAAAAGCAAGCGGCGTTGCCGTTATTTTCGTTGGAGAGGACCTTGATGTACTTATTGAACTGTGCGACAGAATTATGGTTATTAATTCAGGCACCGTAACAGGTATTGTTGACGGCAGAACGGCAGTTAAGGAAGAAATAGGTCTGTTGATGACAAAAAATTCAAATAAGGAGGATAAAGCCGATGAAGAATAAATCAAAGGCAAGAGAACCGCTCTTTCATATTGTTAAAAGAGATAGCTTGCCGTGGTACACCTCTTGGCTTATTCGCCTTGCGGCAGTTGCACTTGCGTTAATCGTTTGTGCTGTTTTAACAATGTTTTTAACCCACGAAAACCCCATCAGCGTTTATTCAACAATGATTAAGGGCGCATTTGGCTCTTCAAGAAGAATTTGGAATTTATTGCAGGGAATAGCAATTTTGCTTTGCGTTTCGCTTGCGGTAACTCCTGCATTTAAAATGCGTTTTTGGAATATCGGCGCAGAGGGACAGGTGCTTATCGGTGGTCTTGCAACCGCCGCATGTATGATTCTGTTGGGCGATAAGGTTCCAAATGCTCTTTTAATAATAATTATGATTGCCGCAAGTATGATTGCAGGTGCAATTTGGGCAGTTATTCCCGCTGTTTTTAAAGCAAGGTTTGACACAAATGAAACCCTGTTTACTCTTATGATGAACTATGTAGGTATTCAGCTTGTTTCTTATTTTGTAACCGTTTGGGAGGTTCCCAAGGGCTCGGGTAAAATTGGTATTATCAATCAATCTACCCATGCGGGCTGGCTTCCCACAATCGGCGAATATGATTATCTTTTAAATATAATCGTTGTGGCACTTTTAACCGTATTTATGTATGTTTATCTTAAATACAGTAAGCACGGCTATGAGCTTTCCGTTGTTGGCGAAAGTGAAAACACCGCACGCTATATCGGCATTAATGTTAAAAAGGTTATTATAAGAACAATGCTCCTTTCAGGTGCAATTTGCGGTATTGCAGGTCTTTTGCTCGTTGGCGGAACAAACCACACAATAACAACAACAACCGCTGATAACAGAGGCTTTACCGCCATTATGGTTTCTTGGCTTGCAAAATTCAATCCGTTATATATGATTTTCACCTCATTCCTTATTGTTTTTCTTCAAAAGGGCGCAAATGAGATTTCAACCGTTTTTCGACTTAATCAATCATTTTCCGATATTATAACGGGAATTATTCTTTTCTTTATAATAGGAAGCGAGTTCTTCATTAATTATCAATTAAAATTTCATCATTCGCATAAGGAGGAAAAGTAAATGGTATCTTCAACTGTAATTACTTTAATCCAACGTGCGATTCTTCAGGGTATTCCGATTCTTTACGGCTCAACAGGCGAAATTTTAACTGAAAAATCAGGAAACCTTAATCTCGGTATTCCCGGTATTATGTATGTTGGCGGCATAAGCGGAGTTATAGGTGCGTTTCTTTATGAGGAGTCGGTTAAGGGCGGAGAAATGAATGGCTTTCTTGCAATTCTTATCCCGCTTTTATGCACAATTCTCGGCTCACTTATAATGGGACTTATATATTGCTTCTTAACCGTTACTCTGCGTGCAAATCAAAATGTAACAGGTCTTGCAATGACAACCTTCGGCGTTGGCTTCGGTAATTTCTTCGGTGCCTCGCTCGTTAAGCTTACGGGAAGCGATATTCCGTCTGTTGCATTAACGCGCACAAGCTCTTATTTCAGAGCAACTCTTCCGATTGCAGGCTCAACGGGCTGGTTCGGAAAAATCTTTTTGTCCTATGGCTTTATGGCATATCTTGCAATTATTATTGCGCTTGCCTGTGCATTCTTCCTTAGGAAAACAAGAGGAGGTCTTCATCTTCGTGCAGTAGGTGAAAATCCTGCAACGGCAGATGCGGCAGGTATAAATGTTGAAAGGTCAAAGTATCTTGCAACCTGTATCGGAAGCATTATCGCAGGCTTCGGCGGACTTTTCTATGTAATGGATTATGCCTGCGGAGTTTGGTCTAATGAGGGCTTTGGAGACAGAGGCTGGCTTGCAATTGCGCTCGTTATATTTGCTATTTGGAAGCCGGATTTGGGTATTCTCGGCTCAATCCTTTTCGGCGGACTTTATATTGTTTATCTTTATATTCCGGGCCTTGCGCTAAGCACTCAGGAGCTTTTCAAAATGGCACCGTATATCGTAACAATTATTGTACTTATAATTGTCAGCGCAAGAAAGAAAAAGGAAAATCAGCCTCCCGCCTCGCTTGGACTTTCTTATTTCAGGGAGGAAAGGTAGCTTATGCATCAGGATATTGAAAAAATTCTTGTCAGCGAAGAGGAGCTTCGCAGCATTAATGCTCGCCTCGGCGCACACATAACAAAGGATTTTAAAGGAAAAAATCTGCTTGTTCTCGGAATTCTTAAAGGCTGCGTTTTCTTTATGACAGACCTTGTAAGAAATATTGATTTGCCGCTGAGCATTGATTTTATGTCTGTTTCCTCTTACGGCTCGGGAACCGAGTCAACAGGTCATGTTAAAATAACAAAGGATATTGATATAGATTTAAGCGGATATGATGTTCTTCTTGTTGAGGATATACTCGACAGCGGACGAACCCTTAAATATGTTTCCGATATTCTGAAAACAAGAGGAGCAAATTCAATCAGCATTGTAACGCTTCTTGATAAGCCCGACCGAAGAGTTGCACCCGTTAAGCCCGATTATGTTGGCTGCGATGTGCCGGATGAATTTGTTGTCGGCTACGGTCTTGATTATGACCAAAAATACAGAAATCTTCCGTATATCGGCTCTTTAAAGAGGGAAATATACGAATAAATGCAGATAATATATCGTAATTTTCAATGCCGTTCGTGTAATATCACGGGCGGCATTGCTTGTTTTTTTATTACAGAAATTAATTTTTATACTTAAAAACAGCAAAAATCTGTAATATTTATTTAAAAATATATAAAAAAGATATTTATTTTGTAATAAATTAATGATATAATATTACAAATATGATGGTGCATTGCGTGTTTGCGTATCGAAAGGGGGAAACAATTTGAAGCTTGTTAAGGTAATTCTGCCTGTTCTTGTAATAGCTTTGATTTTTTCGGGCTGTTCGTTTAGGCTTGCTTCCTCTGTTGATGAGCTTATTTCTCCCGTTTCTCCGCAGGGCGATGATGCCGATGTTCAAAAAGCTCTGTATTCATACACAAACGGAGTTGTAACCCTCAAAAACGCCTCAAACGGAGAATATACAAGCGCATATACCTTTTATGACCTTGATTCCGATGAAGAAGAGGAAGCCGTTGTTTTCTATGAAACCTCAAAAAGCATAGGTGCAATAAATATGTCGGTTATCGATAAGATTAACGGCAAGTGGAGCGTTGTATATAATATTGCAAGTGAATATGAGGATATTTATTCTCTCGGCTTTTCCGATTTAAACTCAGACGGCGTAACGGAAATTATCGCATTGTGGGATGTTGTAAGCGATTCTAAAAGCCACTTCCTTTCGGTTTACTGCCAAAGCATTACTGATGGAGAGTATCAGCTAAAGGAAATCGGTTCAAGTCTTGCCATGAATGATTATATTTTGGTTGATATTGACGAAAACGGCGTTGATGAGCTTCTTGTTTTTTCGGTTGATTCGGGCGATTCCGTTTCAGCCTCTGCGGTGCTTTATTCCTATGCCGATTCAAGCAGAAAAACATTGGGAACAACAAAGCTTGACGGTCATATCAGTTTTTATAAAAGCATAAAAACGGAAAGCAAAAACGGCAGAGTATATATTTATGCAGATGCGGTTAAGTCAAACGGAAGTCAAATGCTAACGGAGATAATTCATTGGTCGGATTATTACGGAACAATAATTTCTCCTTATTATAGCTATTCAACAGGCATAACCAAAAACACAACCCGTTCGGTTATGCTAACCTGCCGTGATATAGACGGCGACGGAAATATTGAGCTTCCGCTTGATACAAAGGAAAGCAATACTCCCAATGAGGTTCGTGCAGTTAGATGGGCGCAGTATGATAATTCGGTTTTAAACACCGTTTGCTATTCCTTAGCCGTTGAAAAGGACAATTACCAAATCGTTTTTGATGAAAGCGGCTTTGAAAATCTTTATTCAGAATATAATCCCGAAAAATCAGAGCTAACCGTTTTTGATTCAAGCTCAAATGCAGTGTTCAGCGTTTTGCCCGTTTTGAAATCACATTATGATGAGGCTGCCGCCGATTACTCGGGCTATACGCAAATTATGAACGATTCGGGATATGTTTATCTCGCTCAAACCTTTGAAAATTCAGATATAAGCGTATCTGTTGATGATTTGAAATTAATGATAAAATCTTATGAAGGAGAATAATTTATGAAAAAGGTACTCGTTGCAGAAGATGAGGAATCAATCCGTGATTTTATAGTTATTAATTTAACAAGAAGCGGATATGATGTTGAACAGGCTGAAAACGGTGCTGTTGCGCTCGATTTGTTTTCTAAAAACGAAAGCGGATTTGATGTTGCAATCCTTGACATAATGATGCCTGAAATGGACGGACTTACCGTATGCAAGGAGCTTCGTAAGCGTTCGTCGGATTTGGGAATTATTATGCTTTCCGCTAAAACGCAGGAGATGGACAAGGTTACGGGCTTGCTCGTGGGAGCAGACGATTATGTAACAAAGCCGTTTTCTCCAAGCGAATTAATGGCAAGGGTAGATGCTGTTTACCGCAGAGTTGAGATGACTCGGGGAATAAGAAAAACAGATTCTGTTTCCGACATTATCGTGCTTGACGAATTTGAGCTTAATCTCAGAAACAGAACGCTCACAAAGGCTAATTCTTTGATTGAATTAACTCAGGTTGAATTTCAAATTATCGAATATTTTTTCAGAAACCCGAACGCCGCTTTAAGCAGAACGGATATTTTAAAGCAGGTTTGGGGTAATAATTATTTCGGCGATGAAAAAATCGTTGATGTTAATATCAGAAGGCTTCGTATGAAGGTTGAGGACAATCCCTCCTCTCCAACAAGGCTCATAACAATTTGGGGCCTCGGTTATAAGTGGGTAACAAATAAAAACTGATTTGAAAGAAAAGAGCTAAATGAAGAAGAAAATTTCGCAAAAACTTCATAAAATCAAGATAGACGGAATAACAAAGCGTTGGCTCATAAATATTATCGGAGTTGTTGCTGTTGCGCTTATTGCCGCCTTTGTTGTTGCCTGCTTTTCAATTAAAACATATTATTATAATTCGGTTGAAAATATTTTAAACAACGGCGCATCCGAAAATGCGGTAAGCTATTTTTCTTCAAGTCTTGATTCGGGTGCCTCACTTGAATCGTCAGCAGCCCGCTTTATAGATAGCTATTCCTATAAGGATAAAACAACTGCTTGGGTTATTGATAACGACGGAAATATTATTGCCTCGTCAAACGGCTTTATTGTTGAAAACTGCGATATGCCCGATTTTATTCAGGCAATGTCAGCCGACGGCTCAACAGGCAGATATGTCGGCAAAATATATAAAAACGGCGATAAGATTATGGCCGTTTCCAGAGTTATTCAAAATTCAAACGGTGCAAATGTCGGTGCCGTAAGAGTTATGGCGGCAATCGGAAAGGTTGATAAGCAGATTTTTTCGATTATTGCAATAATATTCCTGCTTGTTATCGGCGTTTTTGCAATAATTCTTTTGTCAAATCTCTTTTTCATTCGGTCAATTATCATTCCCGTAAGGGAAATAACCGAAACAACAAAGGAAATTTCAAACGGTAATTTCAATGTCCGCATTGAAAAGAAATATGATGATGAAATAGGTAATTTGTGCGACTCTATAAACTCAATGGCGTCCGAAATATCCTCTGCGGACAAAATGAAAAATGATTTTCTTTCAACTATTTCACACGAGCTGAGAACACCTTTAACCTCAATTAAGGGTTGGGCTGAAACACTTTATTACGGTCAGGATTCAGAAAGAGATGAGTTGACCGATAAGGGCTTGCAGGTTATCGTTAAGGAGGCAGGCAGGCTTGAAGGCTTTGTTGAGGAGCTCCTTGATTTCAGCCGTCTTCAAAGCGGCAGAATGACTTTAAGACTTATTAAAACAGATATTTTTGCAGAGCTTGACGAAACTGTTTTCACCTTCCGTGAGCGTGCCGCAAAGGACGGTATAGAGGTTAGATACAGTATTCCCGATTTTGCCGCTCCTGCAATGGCGGATCCAAACAGGTTAAGGCAGGTGTTTATGAATATTCTTGATAATGCTCTGAAATATTCAAGAGCTCCGAGCAAGATATTCGTTAAAGCCGAATTTGCAAAATATAACGGCTCCGATGCAGTTAAAATCTCTATTGCCGACCAAGGCTGCGGTATTTCAAAAGAGGATTTGCCCCATGTTCTTGATAAGTTTTATAAGGCCAATGTTTCTGTAAGAGGCTCGGGAATCGGACTTGCGGTAACTAATGAAATAGTTAATTTACATAAAGGTAAGCTTGAAATAGACAGTGAAGAGGGAAAAGGCACTCTCGTAACAATTTACCTTCCGGCAGACAGTGCTCCGAGCCAGCAGGAAATCAATATGGCAAAACAGTCCGAAATTGAGGTAACAGACGAGGATATAAATTTGAAAGGTAATAAATATAATGGGCAGGAAAACGCATAAAACCTCCGTTGGCGGTCAGGCACTTATTGAAGGCGTTATGATGCAGGGACCGAAAGGAATGGCAACCGCCGTCAGAAAGCCGGACGGCGAAATTTTAACCGAATATCACGAGATTAAGCATATAAAGGATAAGTGCAAATTTCTCGGATTGCCTGTAATAAGAGGCGTTGTGAATTTCGTTGAATCAATGATAATGGGCTATAAAACGCTTATGTATTCAGCTGAAATTTCAGGAATGGAGGAGTTTGACGAACAGGAGCTTTCTAAATTTGAAAAATGGCTCAACGATAAATTCGGGGAAAAAATTGTTAGCGTTGTTGCAGGCATAGGCTCTGTTTTGGGCGTTGTGCTTGCAGTGCTTTTGTTTGTTTGGTTTCCTGTTTTGTTTTTTAACAAGCTTAATGAATGGACTAATCAGGCGTTAACTGATTTTCAGGGGCTTATTGAGGGTGTGCTGAAAATTATAATTTTTGTTGCTTATATTGCAATAGTCAGCCGAATGAGTGATATCAAAAAGGTTTTTATGTATCACGGTGCAGAGCATAAATCAATTGCCTGCTATGAGGCGGGAATGGATTTAACGGTTGATAATGTTAAAAAATGCTGCCGCTTTCATCCAAGATGCGGAACATCGTTTATATTTGTTATACTTATTTTCAGCATTGTTTTCTATACGATAATTGCAAAGCTCTTTCCCGTGATTGCGGCGCAAAGAATTCTTTGGATGCTTTTAAAGCTTTTGCTTCTGCCGCTTTTAATGGGTGTTTGCTATGAATTTATAAAGTATGCCGGAAGGCACGATAATCTTTTTGTAAAAATTGTTTCTGCGCCCGGCTTGTGGATGCAACGCTTAACAACAAAGGAGCCTACCGATGATATAATAGAGGTTGGCATTGCGGCAATTAAAGCAGTTATAACAGATAATCCGGAGGATGACGAGATTAAATGACACTTAGCGAAGCATATAATTACGGAGTCTATTTTTTAAGTGCAAACGGCATTGACGAGGCAGAATTTAAAAGTATGTGCCTTGCGTGCAGTCTTTGCGGAATAAAAAACAGTGAGTTTTTAATGCATAAGAATGACGATGTGATTATGAAACGCTTTGCCGATATGCTTTGGCGTGTTAAAAGCGGAGAGCCGCTTCAATATGTTTTGGGCAAATGGGATTTTTATAATTATGAATTTAATGTCGGTGAGGGCGTTTTAATCCCAAGACCGGAAACCGAGGAGCTTGTTGAAACAGCATTGAGAAGCATTAAGGGTGTGCCGTCTCCCGTTGTTTTGGATTTGTGCTCGGGAAGCGGTTGCGTAGGAATAAGCATAGCACGAGAGCGACCTGATTGCTCTGTCTATTGTGTGGAACTGTTTGATGAAGCACTTGCTTATCTTAATAAAAACGCTCAAAGCGATAAAAATGTAAAAATAATTAAAGCAGATGTTTTGCAAAATCCCGATAAAAGCATTCTGCCTATAAAAGCGGATTTAATTGCTTCAAATCCGCCGTATATTAAAAGCAATGAAATTGCCTCTCTTCAACAGGAGGTGCGCAGGGAGCCCCTTTCTGCACTTGACGGGGGAGAGGACGGTCTTGATTTTTACCGCTCAATTATTACAAAATGGCTTGTTCTTCTTAAAGAAAACGGAACTGTTCTTTTTGAAATCGGAGAAGAGCAGGGAAAAGCAGTTAAAGCCCTGCTTGAAGAAAAAGGCTTTAAGGAATGTTCCGTCATAAAGGATATGTACGGTAACAGCAGAATTGTAAAAGCAGTTAAATAAGTGAGGTTTTTAAATGTCTAATTCACTTTTAGGATATATTTTTTCAGGCAATGTTCAGATGGTTTTGCTTTTGGTTTTGTCAAGAGCGTTTGTTGTTTTTGTCTGTATGCCGGTTCACGAGCTGGCACACGGCTGGGCGGCTTATAAATTAGGGGATAATACCGCAAAATCACAGGGCAGATTAACATTTAATCCCTTTGCGCATCTTAATCCGATAGGAACGATTATGATTTTTCTTTTCGGAATAGGCTATGCCGAGCCTGTTCCGATTAATCCGCTTAATTTTAAGGATTACCGCAGGGGAGTTGCATTAACTGCTGCGGCAGGACCTATCTCAAATTTAATTATGGGCTTTGCTTCCGCTTTGTTTTATGCATTGTTTTATATGGTTTACGGAAAAACAGGCTCTGTTGCTTTAATGTTTATCTCGCTTTTATTTTTCTATTCGGCTCAGGTAAATGTTTCTCTTGCGGTGTTCAATCTTATTCCCATTCCTCCTCTTGACGGCTCAAGAATACTTGCAATGGTGCTGCCCGATAAGGCTTATGAAAAGTATTTCAGATATGAAAGAATTATAATGATTGTGCTTATCGTTCTTCTTTTTACAGGAATTTTAAACGCACCGATAAGCTTTCTTGTTAATTTCTTTATGAAGGTTGTTTTGTTTATTCCCAAATTGATTTTCGGAATATAAGCGGTTGAGGTGTAATGGAACAGATTAATTATAAATTAGAGGTGTTTGAGGGTCCGATGGATCTGCTTTTGCACCTCATAAGTAAGCATAAACTGAATATTAATGATATTCCGATTGTGGAGCTCGTTAATCAGTATCTTGATTATGTTCGCAAAATGGAGAATGCCGATTTTGAAATCGCAGGTGATTTTCTGGAAATGGCGGCAAGGCTTATATATATCAAAACCGTTTCTCTTTTGCCTCGTCATGAGGAAGCGGAGCAGTTAAAAAAGGAATTAACGGGCGAGCTGATTGAATACAGAGATTGTAAGCTTATGGCTGAAAAGCTCAGTAAGCAAACAGACGGCTTTAACCGCTTTGTGCGTGAACCGCAGGAGGGCTATGTTAATTATGATTATGAGCGCTTCCACGAGGGTGAGGAGCTTTTAAATGCGTATATTGCTGCGGCAGGCAGGTCTCAGCGAAAGCTCCCTCCGCCGATTGAATCCTTTAAGGAGATTGTTGCACGCAAGTTCGTTAATGTTGCTTCTAAAATAACAACCGTTATGCGTAAGCTGTGGAGCGGAAAAAGCGTAAAATTTCTTAATCTCTTTGACGGTGCACAATCAAAAAGCGATTTGGTTGCAACATTTCTTGCAGTTTTAGAGCTTGCAAAAACAAAAAAAATAACTATTGAAGGACCAATGGATAATCCCGATGTTCAAATAGTAAATGAGGTGAACGGCAGTGAAAACGGAGAATAATGTTTTAGGCAGAATAGAAGCAATGCTTTTCGCTGCGGGAGAGCCCGTTGAAGCGGCAAAAATTGCTGAAACACTTGAGCTTGATGTTGAAAATGTAACCAAAATGCTTGCGAGCCTTGCTGATGTTTATGAGGAAAGAAACAGCGGTATCTGCCTTATAAGAATAGACGGCAAGTATCAGCTTTGCACAAAAGAGGAATATGCCGAAGATGTTAGAAAGCTTCTTGAAATTAAGAAAAACACTCCGCTTTCGCAGGCGGCGTTTGAGGTTCTTGCAATTATCGCTTATAATAAAACAGTAACAAAAAGCTTTATTGAGCAAATCAGAGGAGTTGACTGCTCCGGCTCAATAGCAAATCTTGTTCAAAAGGGATTAATTGAAGAAAAGGGCAGACTTGACTTGCCCGGCAGACCTCTTGTTTACGGCACAACAGATAGATTTTTAAGGTGCTTTTCATTAAACAGTCTTGAAGATTTGCCTGATTTACCGAAGCCTGATGAGGCTGAAAGGGAAAACGGTCAAACCACCTTGTTTGACGAGGGCAATAATGATAAAATAATGAAAGAAGCAGATAATTCGCAGGGAGAGGGTGAAGAATGAAGGTATTTTTGATAGTCCTTGCGGTTATAGTTGTTATTTTTGCCTTGATATGTTCAATATCGGCAACCTTTACGATAATTTACGATAAATCGTGGACAACAAAAATTAAAATTCTTTGGATTGAAAAGGACATTAAGCTGACTAAAATACTTTCCTTCATTCTTTTCCCAAAGGAAAATGCCGAAAGAATTAAGGCGGAAAAGGCAGAACAAAACGAAGGCGCCGTTGATAAAAGTGAAGGCAATGCTTCCGCAAAGGCAGTTCAGGTAGAGCCTGTTGAAGCAGAGAAAGAGCCCGTGCAGTCAACACAGACAGAGCAGACATTGCAAAGCACACCCGAAGCAAAAGCAGAAAAGGCTCCTCAAAAGCAGAAAAAGCCTAATTATATTGAATCCCTTTGGAATAAGGAGGGCATAGTCGGCATTATGGAGCTTGTGTCAAATATGCTTCAAACCGCTTCAAGTGCTTTAAGAACTTTATTTAAGGGCTTCCATATTTATTCGCTTTATGTTAAAATAATAGTCGGAGGCAATGATGCTGCCGAAATAGCACAGTCATACGGACGCATAGCCTCGTATTATTATCCCGTTAAGGGCATAATTGCAAACGGTATGAGGGTTGATAATTATGACGATTGCATTTTCGCAGATTACCTTGCACCGTCAAATGAATTTGAATTTCAGTTTATAGGCTCAATCAGCGTCGGTCTTTTGCTTAGTGTTGCGTTGTCTGCCGGCAAAACCTTTGTTGTTAACCTGATTAAAAAATAATTAAATTTATAAATATTCTTTAAGGAGAAAAAGATATGAAAGAAACACCGGTAAACAAAATAATGGAAAACACACTTGAAAAAATGCGTCAAATGGTTGATGTTTCAACTATTATCGGCGAGCCTATCGTAACAGGTGAAACAACTCTTATTCCTGTTTCAAAGGTTTCCTACGGCTTCACAAGCGGTGGAACAGACCTCCCCTCAAAGCAGAATAAGGAGCTGTTCGGCGGCGCAGGCGGCGGCGGTATCACAATTTCTCCCGTTGCTTTTATCGTTATCCAAAAGGATAAGGTAAGAATGATGCAGATTAATAACTACACCTCATCTGCTGACCGTGCTATCTCTATGATTCCCGAGCTTGTTGATCAGATTTCACAGCTTGTAAAAGCGAAGGATGAGGTTGCCGAGGAAGATAAGGAAGCATAATAAGACATATAAAATTTTAATCACCTGCATATAATTAGCAGGTGATTAATTTTGTTAAAAAAGGCTCTTTCAATCATATTATCAGCTTTGATTTTAATTCCCGCTCAAAGTGTTTTTGCGCAGGATTGCTCTGCCTCAAGCGCTGTTGTTATAGACGCAGAAACGGGAGAAATTCTTTATCAAAAGAATATGAATGAAAAAAGAAGCATTGCTTCAACAACAAAAATTATGACGGCTCTTATTGCCTGTGAAAGCGGCAAAACCAAAGAAACGGTTGAAATAACCTTTGATATGGTAAATACCTTCGGCACGCTTCTCGGCCTGCGAGAGGGCGATAAAATAACGCTCAGGGATTTAGTTGCCGGAATGCTTTTGCCGTCGGGGAATGACGCTGCAAACGCAGTTGCCCTGTATCTTGGGGGAAGCTTTGAGGGCTTTGCGGCAATGATGAATAAAAAAGCCGCCGAGCTTGGGATGACAAATTCTCTCTTCGTAACCCCATCGGGACTTGACGAGGGAAATCATCATTCAACCGCTTATGATATGGCTATTCTAACTGCATCTGCGCTCAAAAATAAATGCTTTGCCGAAATCTGCTCAAAGCAGAAATATGATGTTTTCATAAATTCAGAGCCTCTCACAATT
Source organism: uncultured Oscillospiraceae bacterium (assembly GCA_900543795.1). Classification (GTDB taxonomy): domain Bacteria; phylum Bacillota; class Clostridia; order Oscillospirales; family Acutalibacteraceae; genus Eubacterium_R. The sequence goes on from UQSH01000015.1 coordinate 18,372, forward strand.
TATAATCATAATAAGCTTCTCGGAATGCTTGATGGCTGCATAGGCGTTAAAACCGGCTACACCGATAAAGCAGGCAGATGCCTTGTTTCCGCCGTTCAGTCAAATTCGGTAAAAATGATTTGCGTAACGCTTAATGCGCCTGATGATTGGAACGATCATAAAACGCTTTATGAGTATTGTGAAAAAATGTACAGTGAAGAGACTGTTGAAGGCTGTCTTTACGCTTTAACCGTCGGCGGAGTTAAAAACAGCGTAAAATGCTCATATCAAGAAAAAATCAAGGTTCCTGATAAAAGCAAAATAACCGTTGAGCTATATATGATGCCGTTTGTCTATTCGCCTGTAAAAAGGGGAGATATAATCGGTAAAGCGGTAATCAAATATAAGGAAAAAGAAATTGCTTCCTGCAATATAACTGCACAGGAGGATGTTGAATATTATGTCAAACAAAAATGAAGTCAGGCTTCAAAAGTTTATGGCGGATTGCTCTGTTGCTTCAAGAAGGAAAAGTGAGGAGCTTATTGAAGCCGGCAAGGTTAAGGTTAACGGCCATGTTGCGCATATCGGAGATAAAATCAATCCAAAAAGGGATATAGTAACAGTTAGAGGTAAGCGTATATCCGCTCAAACAAAAATGCGATATATTATGCTGAATAAGCCTCGCGGTTATGTTACAACCGTTTCAGATGAGCTCGGCAGAAAAACCGTTATGGATTTGGTTAAGAATATTGATGAGCGTATTTATCCCGTCGGCAGACTTGATAAGGATTCTGAGGGACTTATTTTGCTCACCAATGACGGCTCCTTTGCTAATCTTTTAACTCATCCGAGCCATAATCTTTCAAAGACCTACAGAGTAACCGTTCGTCCAAAGGCAAACGATGAAATGCTTTATAATTTGCGAAACGGCGTTGAAATAGACGGCAAAAAAACCTATCCCTGCGATGTTAATATCATAACGGAGGAGGAAAACAGAAGCGTTCTTGAATTTATAATTCACGAGGGCAGAAACAGACAGATAAGAAAAATGTGCGAAACGCAGGGGCTTGAGGTGGCAAGACTTAAAAGAATTTCCGAGGGCTCCTTGAAGCTCGGAATGCTTCCCACAGGCAAATACCGTGATTTAACAGATAACGAGGTTCAAAAGCTTATTCGCTCTGCGCAGAAGGCACATGGCGAAGAACAGACCGATTAATATACAAAACACTGAAAAGCAGACGGTTTTTCGGTGTTTTTTTATTAAATAATTATAAATTATGATTTTGATATAAAAAATAGTTGTAATTATAATTTTATCGTGATAAAATAACCAAGAATGGATAATTATATTCATACGAAAATTTATATTTTAAGGAGGATGTTCGTGTGAGTGAACTAACAGTTAAAGATACACAGGCGCATTCAAGGCTTGTTTCTCTTTTCGATGAAGCATCTTTCACGGAGATAGATGCCTTTGCCAAATCGGCAGACGGCGAGGTTGAAGTTGTTGCAGGCTTCGGCACGGTAAACGGTGCCCCGGCTTATGCTTTTTCGCAGGATGTTTCAGTCAACGGCGGTGCGGTAACCGTTGCACAGTGCGCTAAAATCAAAAAAATATATGAGCTCGCAAGAAAAACAGGATGTCCCGTTGTAGGCATTTACGATTCAAACGGAATGTTGCTTACCGAGGGATTTGAGGCGCTTGGCGCTTACGGCGAAATTGTTAAGGAGTCTTCTTCTGTTTCGGGCGTTGTTCCTCAAATTTCTGTTATTGCAGGCACCTGCATAGGAACCTCTGCTCTTGTTGCCAATATGGCTGATATTGTTATTGCAGTTAAGGATGCGGATTTTTATGTAACGGCTCCGAGCGAGATAACCGTTGAAGAATCTGCAAAGCAGGGAACTGTTGATATTGTTTGTGCTTCTGTTGATGAAGCAATCGAAAAGGCTAAAAGTGCAGTTGCGCTTTTCCCGTCAAACAATCTCTGCACGGCTCCTATATTCGATTTTAACGAGCCGTCCTCACAGTTAAGCGGAAATGAAGACGCAAAGGCAGTCATTGCCGCCTCGGCTGATGAGGGAAGCGTTTTTGAAATTAAAGAGGCTTATGCGGATAATGCCGTAACTGCCCTTGCAACAGTTGCAGGCTCAACTGTTGGCTTTGTTGCAATAAACGGCAATGCAATGTGCCCCGCTTGCACATATAAAGCGGAAGCATTTGTTAAGCTTTGCGACGCTTTTAATATTCCAATTGTAACCCTTGTTAATTCAGACGGCTTCGTAAGCGGTAAGGAAAATCAAATGCTTGTTGCCGCAACTAAATTGACTTCGGCCTATGCATCGGCAACCTGCCCGAAAATTTCCGTTATAACAGGAAAGGCAGTCGGTGCGGCATATATAACTCTTGCAGGCAGAGGCTCAAATGCAGACCTTGCTTTTGCGTGGGATACTGCCGTTATTTCTCCGCTTGCTACTGCATCGGCGGTTGCATTCCTTTATAATGACCGCCTTGCAAACGGCGAAAGCAGACAGGCTCTTGAAAAGGAATATGAGGAAAATATGGCTTCTCCGTTTACTGCCGCAGCATGCGGTGCGTTAGACGATGTTTTTGTTCCTGCTCAAACAAGAGCCAAGCTTATTGCTTCTCTTGATATCCTTGCAGGAAAAAGAGAAACCACTTTACCGAGAAAACATTCTGTAAAATAATATTTGGAGGACTGAAAGATGAAAAGATATACTATTACCGTAAACGGCACAGCTTATGATGTAACTGTTGACGAAGCGGGCTCTGCACCTGCTGCTCCCGTTGCCGCAGCTCCTGCCGCTCCCGTTGCTGCACCTGCTGCTCCCGCAGCTCCTGCAAAGGCTGATGCTCCGGCACCTGCCGCTCCTGCTGCCTCAGGCACAGAGGGTTCGGTTAAAATAGACGCTCCTATGCCCGGCACAATTCTTGATGTTAAGGTATCTGCAGGAAGCTCTGTTTCCTCCGGTCAGGTTCTTTGCATCCTTGAAGCAATGAAAATGGAAAATGAAATCGTTGCTCCTCAGGCAGGAACGGTTTCTTCCGTTAATGTTAATAAGGGCGACAGCGTAGAAGCAGGTCAGGTTATTATTACAATGAATTAAGAGGTACGGCTATGGCGAAAAAAATCGGTATTACCGAAACTGTTCTCCGTGATGCGCATCAGTCTTTGATAGCAACCCGTATGAGAACAGAAGAATTTTCGGATATTCTTGAAAAAATGGATAAAATCGGGTATCACTCTCTTGAATGCTGGGGCGGTGCAACATTTGACTCCTGCCTCCGTTTTCTTGATGAAGACCCGTGGGACAGATTGCGTCTTATCCGCAAAAAATGTCCAAACACAAAGCTTCAAATGCTTTTCAGAGGTCAGAATATGCTTGGCTACCGCCATTATGCAGACGACCTTGTTGATTATTTTGTTAAAAAGAGCATAGATAACGGTATTGATATTCTTCGTATATTTGACGCTCTTAATGATGTTAGAAATCTTGAAACCGCTATTAATGCCGCAAAGAAATACGGCGGACATGTTCAGGCGGCTATATCATACACAACAGGCCCTGTTTTTGATATTGAGTATTATTGCAGCTATGCAAAGCAGCTTGAAAATGCCGGTGCCGATTCAATATGTATTAAGGATATGGCAGGTCTTTTAACTCCTTACGGAACCTACGACCTTGTTAAAGCCCTAAAAGAAACGGTTAACATTCCTATTCAGCTTCATTCGCATTACACCTCCGGCCTTGCTTCAATGGTTCATCTTAAAGGCATAGAAGCAGGCGTTGATGTAATTGATACCGCAATGAGTCCTCTTGCAATGGGAACATCCCATCCCGCAACGGAATCTATGGTTGCCGCTCTTCAAGGCACCGAATACGATACAGGTCTTGACCTTAAAGCTCTTACGGAAATTCGTGATTTCTTCACACCGCTTCGTGAAAAATATATTGCGGAAGGTCTTCTTAATCCCAAAATGCTCGGCGTTGATGCAAACACACTTTTGTATCAGGTTCCCGGCGGTATGCTTTCAAATCTTCTCAATCAGCTTAAGCAGGCCGGTAAAGAGGATAAGCTTGAAGAGGTGCTTGCAGAGGTTCCTCGTGTCCGTGAAGACAGCGGCTATCCTCCGCTTGTAACACCAACCTCGCAGATTGTCGGCACTCAGGCTGTGTTTAATATTATTCTCGGCGAACGCTATAAGATGGTAACGAAAGAGTTTAAAGACCTTGTTGCCGGTAAATACGGAAAAACTCCGTGTGATATAGATCCCGAGTTTAGAAAGAAAATTGTTGGCGACGACCCGATTATAGATTGCCGTCCCGCAGACCTTCTTAAACCTGAGCTTGAAAAGTTCAAGGGCGAAATTGCAGAGTATTATGAGCAGGAGGAGGATGTTCTTTCCTATGCTCAGTTTGATCAGGTTGCAATTAAGTTCTTCCAAAAAAGGCGTGATAAGAAGTACGGACTTGACGGAAAGCACGACGACATTGAGAATAAGATTCACGCAGTTTAATTTAACAAAATGCCCTCTGTTAAAGCAGAGGGCAATTTTTTGCGGAATTTTTTGATTTTTATTGACTGAATTGTAATATAATGCTATAATTTATTTATAAAATTTTTATTAATTTGTGTATGGAGGTACATAAAATGAAGGTTCTTATGATTGGCGGAACAGGGCTTTTAGGTTCGGCCGCTGCCCAAATTTTTGTTGACAGAGGTAACGAGATTAAAACTCTTGCTCTTCCTCCGCTTCCCGAAGGCGCTCCTCTTCCCAAGGAAATGGAAGTAATTTTTCAGGATGCAAATAAGCTCACTGATGATGAAATGGTTGAATTGATGAAGGGCTATGATATGTTCGTTTTCGCAACAGGCGTTGATGAAAGAGTTGAATTCCCTGCACCTGTTTATGATGCTTATTATAAGTATAACATTGCTCCTCTTGAAAGATATCTTCCTCTTGCTAAAAAGGCAGGTATGAAGGGTGCAGTTGTTTGCGGCTCATATTTTGCATGGCTTGCAAAGGAACGCCCCGATATGAAATTATGCGATAAGCATCCATATATCAGAAGCCGTATTGAGCAGGAAAATGTTTGCGAAAAGTATTCGGATAAGGATTTCCAGGTTGGCGTTCTTGAGCTTCCTTATATTTTCGGCACTCAGCCGGGCCGTAAGCCTGTTTGGGTTATCCTTATTGAGCAGCTTCAAAGATTTGAAAAAATGCCCTTCACTATGTATCCCGCAGGCGGAACTGCAATGCTTACCGTTCGTCAGGTTGGCGAAGCTATGGTTGGTGCCGCAGAGCAGGCTCTTGAAGCCGCTTCAAAGGGCGAGGGCAAGTTCCGTGCATACGGCATCTCCTGCTATAATATGACGTGGAGACAGTTCCTTAAAATTGTTTATCGTGCAATGGACGGAATTGAAGACAGAAAGATTGTTGATGTTCCAAAGTGGACCTTCCAGGCATTCGGTCTTGTTATGCGCAAGGATTATGCAAAGAGAAATGTTGATTCTGGTATTGATCCTGTTGGTCTTGCAGATATTATGGGTATGAATCTCTTTATTCCAACCGATGATTGCAAGGAGCTCGGATGTACTCCGGATGATATCGAGAAGGCAATTTTCGATTCTATCGCACTTTCTGTTGCAGCATTTGAAGGCAAGGCTAAGCTTGTTGAAATGAAGGGCGAATAATCACTATTTTGATTTTAATCTAACAGGCGGCGCAAAACCGCCTGTTATTCTGTTTTTGCTTAGGGTAACGGTAATAATTCGAACCACGGTTTAGCGTGGCAGATATTGCCCTTACTCTTTGTTAAAATACTCGTTAATCCAAAAGGATTAACTGCGTTTTTGCCTTGATTAAGACCAAATCTGCACACGCTAAACTGCAAAGCATCAAAAAAGCTTGGAGTAAAGATGAGATTTGGCATCTTGAGATGGCAGCCTTGCTGACGCAAGGCAACAGCGAAAGCGACAAATATCGCTTTAATACTGCATTTTTGACGGGTTCGGATTATTACCGTTACCCTAGGGCAATAATCCGAACCCGTATGAAATAATAAACGGCTGTGCAACGCACAGCCGTTATTTTTGTTATAATCCGCACATCCGCCGAAGACTGAAGATAACCTGCTCTCAACGCAGGTGGGTTTCATCCGCCGTACTTTGTGCTCCCAGCGTCTGCAAAAGCAGGAGGTCTGCATACCCATAAAGCGAGTCTGAATCCCTTAAAATACTTGTTCGGGTTATTTAAGCCTTCGGTTGTCGAGATGCACAGACCGTAGTACTATATATTATTCTTCATTAGGGTCGAAGTATTCAACCTCAAAATTTTCTTCAACCTTTGCCATAAGAATATCGGAAACCTGTTCATATTCGTCCTCATCCTCTATTTCGGCAAGGTATTCTTCGCCGTCTTCCTCAACAACTTTAAGAATAATAACCTCAAAATCTGCCTCAACTATCTCTTCGGCGTCATCGTGATATTCTGTTATGGCAACATAAACATTGTCTTCTGTTTCATACCTTTCAAGAAGCTCGAAAAGAATTTCGTTTCCGTTATCGTCAGTAACGGAAAGAATATCCGGCTCATAAAATTCCTTATCATTGTTCATAGGTCAAAACTCCTTTCGCGATATTATTATAATATTAATTATTGATTTCGTCAATAGCAATATATGGTTATTAAAAATACATAAAAATATTTAAAAATGTTGAAAAAAACTATTGACAAATAACAAAAACAGTGCTATTATAAAGATGAACTTAGAGAGGGGCTACAAGATAGCATAAAAGTTCAAATCAAGTAAAGGAGGCTTTGTCCGATGAACAGTGAACCCTTCCAGACAAACGCCTGCGAATTATTCCGGTAGTATAACGGATTTAAGTGTCGGCAGATTAATTGTTAGAATTAACGGGCACACGCTTTTATAAGCAAGCTAAAAGTTATCGCAGGAACCGCAAAGGGAATATAACAGGCGTCTCAAAAATTTAATTTTACAGATAAATCGGCTTTATCCTGCAAAGGCTTGAAGAATAATTCTTCAATAAAATTTTTAAAAGAGGACAGTCCAATGTACTGATTAAATTCAAGTTAATCTTTTTGAATAATTATTGATGCAGAGGTGATTTCTATGTTAAGGAAATCAATCATTATGATTAAATAATTATTGAGAGGTCAGTCCAATGCACAGTTTTTAATAAATAATTGAATATGATATGCTCCCGATATTAATTTATCGGGAGTTTTTTTATTTCCTTGTTTTTTATAATTAAATGAATTCTGTTTTTATTACACCTTTTTGTTATTTCTATTGACAATATTTAAGAATTTTGTTAATATTAATAAAAAGTCAACGGCTGTGATAAAGAGGAGTATTTTTCCGCTTGCCGCAAGAGAACAGACGGTTGGTGCAAGTCTGCGGGCAATGAAAAAGAAGGTAGCTTTTGAGCCGGATTAATGAACGGTAATTCAATTAGTTAATCCCGTATATCTGCGTTAAGGATTTGAGCGGCGCTTGTGCGCAATTTGAGTGGTACCACGGAATCTTTATGCTTTCGCCTCAATCGGGCGAGGGCATTTTTATTTTATTAACAGGAGATGATTTTATGGCAAAGGAGCTTGCAAAGCAGTACGATCCTAAGGATGTTGAGGATCGCACCTATAAATTTTGGTGTGATAATAAGTATTTTCACGCAAAACGAGAAGAGGGCAAAAAAACATACACAATTGTTATACCGCCTCCGAATATAACAGGTCAGCTTCATATGGGACATGCACTTGATAATACCTTGCAGGATATTCTTATCCGTTATCACCGTATGGCAGGGTATGATACTCTTTGGCTGCCCGGAACAGACCACGCTTCAATTGCAACAGAAGCAAAAATTGTTGAAGCAATGCGCAAGGAGGGTATAACTAAAGAGGATATCGGCAGAGATAAATTCCTTGAAAGAGCATGGGCTTGGAAGGAGCAGTACGGCGGAAGAATTATTGAGCAGCTCAAAAAAATGGGCTCCTCGTGTGATTGGGACAGAGAACGCTTCACTCTTGACGAGGGGTGCAGTAATGCCGTTAAAGAGGTTTTTGTCAGCCTTTATGAAAAAGACCTTATATACAGAGGCAACCGTATGGTAAACTGGTGCCCTCATTGCAACACCTCTATTTCAGACGCAGAGGTTGAATATGAGGAAAAGGACTCAAATTTCTGGCATCTTCTTTATACAGTTAAGGAAACAGGCGAAAAGCTTGAGCTTGCAACAACAAGACCTGAAACAATGCTTGGCGATACCGCCGTTGCAATTAACGGAGAAGACCCACGATATAAGCATTTACACGGCTGCCATGTTATCCTTCCTCTTTTAAACAAGGAAATTCCGATTGTATGCGATGAGCATGCCGATATGACAAAGGGAACAGGCGTTGTTAAAATTACTCCCGCTCACGATCCTAACGATTTTGAGGTTGGTATGCGCCATAATCTTCCTATTGTTCGCACCTTTACCTATGACGGCAGGATGACCGGTGCAGAGGATAAGGCAATTGCAGATGAGCTTATTGCAAGCGGAAAAGCGGCGCAGAATGAGCCTGAGGTTCTTGACTGCGGTAAATACGCCGGAATGACAACTGCTGACGCAAGAAAAGCTATTCTTGAAGACCTTGAAAAAGGCGGATATATAAAAGAAATCGAGCCTATTAAGCACGATGTCGGCACCTGCTACCGTTGCCATACAAATATTGAGCCTATGGTTTCAAAGCAGTGGTTTGTAAAAATGGAGCCTCTTGCAGGTCCGGCAATTGATGCGGTAGAATCGGGAGAAATCAAATTCGTTCCCGAAAGATTTAAAAAGAATTATATGAGCTGGATGAGAGGAACTCGCGATTGGTGCATTTCCCGTCAGCTTTGGTGGGGGCACAGAATACCCGCTTGGTATTGTGATGATTGCGGAGCAACAACCGTTTCAAAGGATGATCCCTGCGAATGCTCAAAATGTGGCAGTAAAAATATTTCGCAGGATCCCGACACACTTGACACTTGGTTTTCATCAGCGCTTTGGCCGTTTTCAACTCTCGGTTGGCCTGATGAAACAGAGGACTTAAAGCATTATTATCCCACGAATACACTTGTTACGGGATATGACATTATCGGCTTCTGGGTTAGCCGTATGATATTCTCGGGACTTGCTTATACGGACAAGGCGCCGTTCAATACAGTTCTTATTCACGGACTTGTTCGTGATGCACAGGGCAGAAAAATGTCCAAATCTCTCGGAAACGGTATTGATCCGCTTGAAATCATAGATCAGTACGGTGCCGATGCTCTTCGCTTTACTCTTGCAACAGGTAATTCACCTGGAAACGATATGCGCTTTTCGGATGATAAGGTTATGGCTTCCCGAAACTTTGCAAATAAGCTTTGGAATGCAGCCCGCTTTGTTCTTATGTACCTTGATAACAGCTTTAAATATAACGGACTTCCCAAGGAGCTTCTTGTTGAAGATAAATGGGTTGTTTCAAAGGTTAATAGCTTGGCGAAGGATGTAACCGACAACCTTGAAAAGTATGAGCTTGGTATCGCAGTTCAGAAATTGTATGATTTTATTTGGGATATCTTCTGCGATTGGTATATCGAAATTGCTAAAATAAGGCTTCAAGGCGATGATGAGCAGGCTAAAAACAATGTAAGATCGGTTCTTATTTTCGTTCTAACAAATATTCTTAAGCTGCTTCATCCCTTTATGCCGTTTATTACCGAGGAAATTTATCAGGCGATTCCTCATCAAGCAAAGTCGATTATGGTGTCTGAATGGGTTGAATATGATGAAGAGCTTGCTTTTGCAGATGAAGAGGCAGAATTTGAGAAAATTATGACCGCCATTCGAGCAGTAAGAAACCGCAGAGCCGAAATGAATATTCCGCCAAGCAAGAAGGCAACCGTTTATATTGAAACAGCCGAAAAGCAAACCTTTGAAGGCGCAGTTGAATTCTTTAAGCGTCTTGCTTCTGCTAATGAGGTTAAGGTTGACAGCACCTTCGAAAATCTCGGCAATGTAGTAACCGTCATTTCCGATGATGCAAAAATCTATATCCCTCTCGGTGAGCTTGTTGATTTTGAGGCTGAAAAAAAGCGCCTTGAAAAAGAGCTTGCGACGGCACAGGATAAGCTTGATTTCATTAATAAGAAATTAAATAATCCCGGTTTTGTTAATAAAGCACCCGAAAAGGTTGTTGCTCAAAACAGGGAGGATGCTGAAAAGCTTACGGAAAAGATTGCAAGCATCAAAAATTCAATTGATAATCTCGGTAAATAATTATGACCTATGAAGAAGCGTTAAGCATAGTAATAAAAAAGCAAAGCCTCGGCATTATGCCGGGGCTTTCACGCATTGAAGCACTGCTTGAAAAAATGGGTAATCCGCAAAATGAAATTAAGGTTATTCATATAGCGGGAACCAACGGTAAGGGAACTGTTGCCTCAACGCTTGCAGACGCTTTGCATAAAAACGGCTATAATGTCGGCTTGTTCACATCTCCTTGGGTTGATGATTATAGGGAGCAAATTCAATTAAACGGCTCTTATATTTCAAAGGAGGATTTTGTTCGTTATATTGATGAATATAAAGATTGCAGCTCAACGGAATTTGAATTTTTGACTGCAATTATGTATAAATTTTTCTTTGATAAAAGTGTTGATTATGCAGTAATTGAATGCGGTATGGGAGGGCTTGAGGATTCAACTAATGTAATTGAAAGCCCCGTTCTTTCCGTTATAACCTCCGTTGCGCTTGACCACACAGGCTTTTTGGGCACCACTCTTGATGAAATAGCGATTCAAAAGGCAGGAATAATTAAAAAGAATTCATCAACTGTACTTTATCCGAATGAAAAATGCGAAAGCATATTTGCAGAAAAATGCCTATCGGAGAATAACAGATTAATAAAGATTAAAAATATGGGCAGTTTTAAAAAGAATAACCTTGCGGTTGTTAATGCGTGCCTTGATTATCTCGGTGTTCCCCCTGTTGAGGAAACCGTTTCGCTTCCGGCAAGGCAGGAGCTGTTCGGTAACGGAATAATGCTTGACGGTGCACATAATGAGGACGGAGCACTTGCACTCTTAAAGGCTCTGCCGGATAAAAATATTTCTGCCGTTGTTGGTATGATGAGGGATAAAAATTATGACGCTTATTTAAGCATAATTGCTCCTAAATGCAGTAAAATTTATGCAGTAACGGTTAATAATTCCCGTTCCCTGTCCGCTTGTGAGCTTGCTGAAACGGCAAAAGGATATTGCGGTAATGTTACCGTTTGTGAAAATCCGCACAAGGCTTTAAGCCTTGCAAGGCAGGATGGTAATTTTGTGCTTGCCTGCGGTTCCTTTTATCTTGCACGGGAAATAAGAAAAGATTTAATGTGAAACATTTTTCGATAAATTATTTATATCCGCTTTGGTATATTTACTAAGGCGGATATTTTTTTCTGCCAAACTTAATCCGAAAGGCAATGTGATATTAAATGAGCGTAACCATCGAATCAAGCGGTAATCTTATGATTGCTTATCTTATAGGCGAGTTAGACCATCATTCCGCAGAAGAAATAAGAAATAAAATCGACCGTGCAATAAGCTGTAAAAAGCCAAACCATTTAATTCTTGATTTTAAGAATATAACCTTTATGGATTCAAGCGGCATCGGTCTTGTTATGGGACGATTCAGGCTTATGCAAAATCATCACGGAAGCGTTGAAATACGAAATGTAACTCCTCAAACCAAAAAAATTATGGAGCTTGCAGGTCTTGGAAGAATTGCCGTGATTAATGAAATTAAAGAAGTGTAAGGAGAAATAGTGTGAAAAATCACACTATTCCGATTGTATTGCCCTCAAAATTTGCCTGTGGCATAATTTTGAGATGGCTAAATTTTACGCAGGGCGGTTCCCTTAATTTTGTTCACTCAAAAAATGAGTTCCAAAATTAAGACCGCTACTAAGCTCTTATTGCTCCCTTTATCTCGCACTGCGAGCGGTCGCAAACGAGCCATTATACGCCTTATCCGGCTACAATAAGGCGTTAGGAATTTTTTATAAACTATTTGTAGCCGGAAAGGCTATGGGAATTATAATGAAAAATGAATTTAGATTAACAATCAGCAGTAACAGTATAAACGAGGGCTTTGCAAGAGTTGTTGTTTCCTCATTTGTAACACCTCTTGATCCAACACTTGAAGAGCTTGCCGATTTAAAAACCGCCGTTTCCGAGGCGGTAACAAATTCAATCGTTCACGGCTATAAGGATAAATTCGGAAAAATTTACATAAACGGCTCAATAAACGAAAACACGGTTAAAATCATTATCCGCGATAAAGGGTGCGGAATTGAAAATATTGAAGAGGCCATGACTCCTTTATTCTCAACAGGCGGAGAAGACAGAGCCGGTCTTGGCTTTACCGTTATGGAAAGCTTTTGCGATAAATTAAAGGTTCGTTCAAAAATCGGCTACGGAACAAGCGTAACGCTGATTAAAAAAATAGAGGGTAAATCAAAATGGTAACTGCCGAACGGGATGAAATGATTAGCGAAAATATCGGCCTTGTTCATTCAATTGCAAAAAGGTTTACGGGCAGGGGAGCAGATTATGAGGATTTGTTTCAGTCGGGCTGCGTAGGACTTATAAAGGCAGTTGATAACTTTGATGAAGAAAAGGGCTTTGCCTTTTCAACTTATGCAGTTCCCGTAATTATGGGTGAAATTAAAAGAATTTTCAGAGACGGAGGGGCAATTAAGGTCAGTAGGTCTCTGAAAGAAAAATCAATTAAGGCACAGTATCTTCGTGATAAGTTTGTTGAAAAAGAGCTTCGTGAGCCAACTGTAAGTGAGCTTTCAAAAATGCTTGGATGCGATTTAAACGAAACGGCGGAAATTCTCAATGTTATTACACCGATGATTTCTTTAAACGGCTTCGGAGAAAACGGCGATCTTAATTTTGATATTCCGTCAGACGACACAGATGCGTTTTTTGAAAGGCTTTCGCTTATGCAGGCCTTGGACAGCCTTTCGCATCAGGAAAGAAAATTGATTGAATACAGATATTTTAATGGAAAAACGCAGTGCGAAACGGCAGAGCTTCTCGGTGTTTCACAGGTGCAGATTTCAAGAAAAGAAAAAGCCGTTCTCAAAAAACTTCGTGAACGGCTTTGATGCTGTTAAATTATAATGTGTTAAGGTCATACGGCGTTTTTTGGTAAACAAAGTAATTCAGCCAGTTTGAAAAAATGATATTTCCTGCACTCTTCCAGTTCATTTTAGGAACAAGATTAATGTCATCATTAGGAAAATAATTAACAGGCTTTTTAATCGGAAGTCCTTTGTCTAAATCACGGAAATATTCCTTTGCAAGAGTATCTCTGTCATATTCACTGTGTCCGGTAATAAAGAAATTCCTGCATTCCATATCGGAAATAATGTGCACTCCCGCTTCCTCGCTGTATGAAATTATCTGTAAATCCTTAATTTTTGCAATATCACTTGTGCTAAGCTCCCATTCTCTTGAATGAGGAACGTAAAAAACATCGTCAAGACCTCTCATAAGCGGATGTGCAATGTCAAGGCTTATGTGCGGATAAACACCGAATCTCTTTTCGGGCAGATCAATCGGCTTAATACCGTATTTATAGTATAATGCCGCAAAAGCACCCCAGCATAAAAACATCGTTGAATAAACATTTGTTTTTGTCCACTCAAATATTGTGCAAAGCTCCTCCCAAAAATCAACATCCTCAAATTTGAAGCCTGCAAGAGGTGCACCGGTAATAATCATGCCGTCATATTTATTGTTCTTAATGTCGTCAAAGGTTTTGTAGAATTTAAGCATGTGCTCCTTTGATGTGTTTTTCGTTTTGTGAGTTGCAACTTGAAGCAAATCAACATCAACCTGAAGCGGAGAGTTTGAAAGAAGCCTAAGTAATTGAGTTTCAGTAACAACCTTAGTAGGCATTAGATTAAGAATAATAATGTTAAGCGGTCGTATATCCTGTGTGTCTGCACGCTTGTTGCTCATAACAAAAACATTTTCAAGCTCAAGGCTTTGCTTTGCAGGCAGCTCTTCGTCAATTCTAATTGGCATCGGTATCACCTCTCTTATATAATGTAATATAATATATATTATATGTTCTGTAAAGTGTTAATTATTATATCAAATAAAATTAACAAATGCAACCGCAATTTTTTGTGAAAAAAGACGAATTGAAAAAAATTTCAAAAATTAATATTTACACTTTGTCTTACACTATTTTCACTTAATATCTTGTTATCATTTTCTTCAAAAAAATATGAAGATATTCCCTGTCCAACTCGTATCGAAAATGATGTTGATATAAATGAAATAGCCTAAACAATCTCAATATCAGACTGATAAAACCTCTGATATCCATTTTTCAGTTTTTCTGCCAAGATGTTATCCTTGCGTGCCAACGCAAGATAATACGCCTGGC
>UQSH01000016.1 GCA_900543795.1 uncultured Oscillospiraceae bacterium
CGGCAGGAGTAATATACACCGCCGTTAAGAACGGCTGTCAGGCGGCAATGATGGCGCCGACGGAAATACTTGCCACTCAGCATTTTGAAACCCTGCAAAAGCTTTTTTCAGGCACACAAATAAAAATCGAGCTGCTAACGGGAAGCACTCCCGCAAAGGAAAAAAGGGAAATCAAAAAGCGTCTTTATGACGGCGAAGCAGACCTTGTTATAGGGACACACGCTTTAATTCAAAATGATGTTGAATTTAAAAATCTTGCGCTTGTTATAACAGACGAGCAGCACCGCTTCGGAGTTAATCAGCGTGCACAGCTTGCTATGAAGGGCACTGAGGTTCACACTCTTGTTATGAGCGCAACACCAATTCCGAGAACGCTTGCTCTTATGATTTACGGCGACCTTGATATTTCGGTTATTGACGAGCTTCCGCCGGGCAGACAGACCGTTAGAACAGATGTTGTTGATTCACGCTATCATAAAAGAATATATGAATTTGTAAAAAAAGCAATTGCAAGAGGCGAGCAGGCATACATAGTTTGCCCGCTTATCGAATCAGGAGAAAGCGAGCTTATGCCCGCTTCGGAATACGCAAACGAGCTTGCCGAAACTGTTTTCAAGGGCTTCAACATAGGGCTTCTGCACGGCAAAATGAACGCAAGGGCGAAGGATAAGGTTATGAGTGCCTTTGCGGACGGAAGCATTAAAATACTTGTTTCAACAACCGTTATTGAGGTTGGTGTTGATGTTGAAAATGCAACCGTTATGATTATTGAAAACGCAGAGCGATTTGGGCTTTCGCAGCTTCATCAGCTTCGGGGAAGGGTTGGCAGAGGAAGCGCAAAATCCTACTGCATACTCGTTTCGGACAGTAAAAGCGAGGCTGCAAAGGAACGCCTTGCGGTTATGAAAAAATATTCCAACGGCTTCAAAATTGCAGACGAGGATTTAAAGCAAAGAGGCCCCGGCGATTTCTTCGGAAACCGCCAGCACGGACTGCCTGACCTTAAAATTGCAGATATGCTGGGCGATATGGAAACGCTTCAGCTTTGCAGGCAATGCGCCGAGCAGATTTTGAAAAGAGATTTTCGCCTTGACCTGCCCGAAAACAAGGCGCTTGCAAAAAAGATTTCCGATATGTTCCGAGGCTCCGTTTCAAATTGATATAAAGAATCCGCACTCTTTTGCGAGTGCGGATTTTTGCGTTTAACAAGATTTATTGCGCTTGTGTTGAGGCTTGGGTAGTTGTTGTTTCAGGTGCGCCGTAAACCTGGATTATAACCTCCTCGCCCTTTGCAAGCTCGGTGTTTTCCTGCGGTGCAATTCCGTTGCTTTGCTTAACATAGCCCTCTTTATAATCACCGTTATTATAAACTGTTAAAATCTTAACTGCAAAGCCTGCCGCTTCAAGCTGCTTTACGGCTTCGTCCTGACTTAATCCGTTTACATTCGGAACGCTTGCCGTTTCAACGCCCTTGCTGACGGTTAAAACAATCTCGCTTCCCTCGTTTACCGTTTCACCTGGCGCAACGCTTTGCTTAAAGACGATGCCTGCTTCCTTTTCCTTTGAATACTCATAATTAAATGTTATTTTAAACTGCTTATTCCAAGTTCCGCTGTTTTTAACATCTGTTTCGGTATAGCCTGCCGAGCAGAAATTGGGAACGGTTAATGAAGCAAGCGTTGTGCTTTCTGTTGTTTCCTCGGGCTTGAACGCATCCGAAAAGCCGAAGAAATATACCGCCGCACCGATAACAACAACAAGAATAACTGCAACAATTGCGATAATTGTTTTCTTTTTACCGTTGTCATCTTTATCGTTTTTCTGCCTTGCCGGAGCTCTTTCAACAGGCTTATCCTGTATGCCGGGGTCCTTAACAGCCTCCTCAACCGAAGACTGCGCAACAACAGACGGAGCGGCATTTAAAAGCTCACGGTAATCATAAACATTTTGAATACGCTTTTCGGGATAAATCTGCAAGCCTGCGCCGAGTGCCTTAATAACATGAGCCGGAATTTTTTCGGCAATCCTGTTCGGTATCATCAGCTTATCGTTTATTTCTCTTTCAACTGCACTTGGAGGATTGGTGCCCACAAGCGCACGGTAAATACACGCTGAAAATGCGTAAATATCTGTTGCGGGGCAAACCTTATGGTTATTATCGTACTGTTCAAGTGCGGTGTAGCCCTCGTTTGCATTAAATTCAAGCTCCCCGCCTGAGCAGCTGCATTCGCTTATGCAAAAGCCTGCAAGCCTAACCTTGCCATCCTTGCACAAAACAAGCGCATCGGGGCTTATTGCGCCGTGAATTATTCCGTTTGAATGAAGATTTTCAAGCGTGGTTAAAACGGGCATAAACATAAGTCTTGCCTTTTCCCACAAAATATTATTATCATTATTTCTTAAAAGAAAATCACGAAGAGAAACGGTTGCCATTTTTTCGCTTACGGAATATGCCGTTTCGTTTTCTTCAAAAACATCATAAACAGGTATAACCGCCGAAAGCGAATTCATCCCCTTTAAGGTGCTCCAAAGCTTTATAAACGAAGCCTTATAGCCCTGACAGCTTTTTTTATACCTTTCACGAATATGAACATCAAGATTGCCTTCAAGCCTGTTTGCAATTCCCTTTGGCATAAATTCCCTGATTATAACAGCCTTTCCCTGCTTTATATCATAGCCCGAATATGTTACGGCATCGCTCTCCTGCGAAAGAGCCTTTCCGACAACATATTTGCCTGCAAGAACGGTTTTTCTCGGAAGATAGAGCATATCGCATTCACAGTCGTTATCAAATCCGCATTTTGCACACACGCTGCCTTGGGTTAACGGCTCAAAGCAGTTCATACATAGATTATCGAAATTCAATTTTATGCCCCCATAAAATAAATTTATTATGTAATTAATATAAATAGTTTAGCAATGAAAACGCCGTTTGTCAAGAACGGCAAATATTATTACACAATATGTTTACACCGTATTAAAATCAGGACAGGTTAATATTATTGCTTATTATTGATTGATAATTACAAAAATATGTTATATAATTAAAGACGGTAATAAATACAAAGAGGTAACGCAGATGAATTTTACAACATTAAATAACGGTATGTGCGACGGCTTCGTTCTTATAAAAAGATGCGAGGAAAAGAAAACGAAAAACGGTGCTTCATATCTTGATTTAATTATCGGCGACAAGGACGGAGAAATGCCTGCAAAGCTTTGGGATTTCAACGGCAGGGAAATTTTCGAGGAGGAAATGGTTGTTAAAATCAGAGGAACCGTTGAGCAATACAACGGCAAGGACCAATTCCGAATTGCTCAAATAAGACCTGCCGGAGCAGGAGATGATTATAATCTTTCAGAGCTTGTGCCCTCCTCCGAGGTTGGCGGACAGCAGATTTTCAATATGCTTTTAAAACGGGCAGAGGCTTTTAAGGACTCTGATTTTAAGGCAATAACAACAACTATTTTAAACGAAAAAAAGGATTTGCTTATCAACTGCCCTGCCGCATTTAAGCTTCATCACGCAATGATAGGCGGACTTATGCTTCACACAATGAGCATTGTTCGTATGGCAGAGGAAATATGCAGAATTTATCCTAACATAAACAAGGATTTGCTTCTTGCCGGAGCAATTCTTCACGATGTTGCAAAAACATGGGAGTTTTCTCTCGGAAAAACAGGTCTTGTTAAGGGCTATTCAACAGAGGGAGAGCTCATAGGTCATCTTGTTAAGGGTGCAATGTATGTTGAGGAGGCGGGAAAAAAGCTTAACATAAGCCGCGAAAAAACCGTTCTTCTTGAGCATATGATATTAAGCCATCACGGAGTTCCGGAATACGGCTCACCCGTTCGCCCGATGTTTCTTGAAGCAGAGATACTTTCTGCGCTTGACACTCTTGACGCTGAAATCTATGAATTTAACAGCGCAGTCTCAAAAGCAGAGCCCGGAAAATTCACGGAAAGGCAATGGTCGCTTGACAACAGAAAGCTTTATAACCACGGACTTTCCTCAACAGAGCACAAGGTTAATCTCGAATAAAAAAACGGAGCATATATATGGAAAACGAACTTGAACAGAGCTGGACCGAAATAGCAATTACCGTTGCAGGCAAGGATTTAGATGACGCCTGCGCCATTGCAAATATGGTTGTTCCCTACGGAATTTATATTGAGGATTATTCTGCCCTTGAAGAAGAAACGCTTGAAATTGCACATATAGATTTAATTGAAAAATCACTTCTTGAAAAAGACAGAACAAGGGGAATTATACATATTTATATTAATCCTCACGAAAATCCGCTTGAAGCGGTTTCATTTCTTAAAGAAAGATTTGAATCGCAGAAAATCGAATATGAGCTTGGCACACAGGACTGCAAGGCGCAGGACTGGGTTAACAATTGGAAGCATTATTTTCACGCAATGCCCGTTGGCAAAAAGCTGCTTATTCAGCCCGAATGGGAAAATAACTGCGAATCGGACGGAAGAATTGCTTTGCGCATTGAGCCGGGGCTTGCATTCGGAACGGGAAGCCACCCAACAACAAAGCTTTGCCTTGAAATGCTTGAGGATTATGTTAACGATTATTCAACTGTGCTTGATATAGGATGCGGAAGCGGCATTCTTTCAATTGCTTCTCTTTTGCTTGGCGCAAAAACTGCCGTTGGGGTTGATATTGACAGGCTTGCGGTTAAAACCGCAATTGAAAACGCAGAGAAAAATGGCTTTTCCTCCCCTGCCTTCACCGCCGTTAACGGAAATTTATCTGATAAAATCAGCGGGAAATACAGTATTATCGTTGCAAACATAGTTGCCGATGTTATTATGGATTTTAACAAAGAGGTTGGCAGCTTTCTTAAAAAAGGCGGAGTTTACATTACAGGTGGAATTATTGACTCCCGAAAGGAAGAGGTTATTGCTTCCTTTGAAGAAAATTCTTTTGAAATAATTGAGCATCACGGCGAAAAGGGCTGGAATGTTTTTGTGTGTGAAAGAAAATGAAGATTTTAAGCATAATTCTAATTGCGCTTGCAGTTATATTTCTTTTGATATTTATAATTTGCATATTTGTTTTTAATCAGCTTGTTTGGTACAAGCCGATAAAAATTCCGTCTTTTATCGAGAGAGCGATTTCAGGAAATCAGCCTCCCGAAAATTTCAAAACAGATTTGTTAAAGGCTCAAAATAAAATAAATGAATTACCTCTTGAAGCGCTGACCTTAACCGCCGACAACGGCGAAACGCTGAAAGCAAGCCTGTTTGTGCCCGAAAGGAGCAACGGGAAAATAATAATTGCCTGCCACGGAGCAAGAAGCACGGGGCGGGGCGAATTTTGCCTAATGGCTGATTATTTCGTTAATGAGGGCTTTACCGTGCTTATGCCCGAGCACCGTGGCTGCGGAATAAGCGACGGAAAATTTATGGGATATGGCACTCACGAATCAAAGGATACGCTTTTGTGGCTCAAATACGCAGAAAAAAGATTTCCCGATTTGGATATTTTCCTGCTCGGAGTTTCAATGGGCGGAGCAACCGTTCTTATGATGAGCGACAAAATTGAGAAGGGCGAGGTTAAGGGCATAGTTTCCGACTGCGCCTATACATCTGCCTGGAAGGAATTTTCATATCAGCTTCGCACCTCTTTTCATCTGCCCGATTTTCCTGCCCTTTATATTTGCGATTTGCTTTGCAGAATTTTTTGCGGCTACTCCTTTAAGCAGGCGGCGCCCGAGGAATCGGTTAAAAATGCAAAGGCTCCCATTCTTTTCATACACGGAAAGGCAGACGATTATGTGCCTTATTATATGGAAAAGGAGCTTTATGACGCCTGCTCATCAGAGAAATATATTGTTGGCATAGAAGATGCAGTTCACGCCGCAAATTATTATACTGACAGAAAAACCTATGAAAAAACGCTGAATGAATTTTTTGAAAGATATTCACATTCGGAGGTGCAAAAATGAAACTGATAAGCGTTATTATTCCTGCCTACAACGCTTCGGCTTTTATTGAAAACTGCATTAATTCCGTTTTGAAGCAGACCTACACGAATTTTGAAATAGTTGTTGTTAACGACGGCTCAAAGGACAACACGCTTGAAATTCTTGAAGCTCTTGCAAAAAAGGACAGCCGCATACGCGTTTTTAATCAGGAAAACGCAGGTGTTTCCGCCGCGCGAAACAAAGCAATTTCCGAGGCAAGAGGCGAACTTATGACCTGTCTTGACGCCGACGACGCATTTCTTGAAAACGCGCTTGCCGATATGGCGGAGCTTATGACCGACGATGTTGATTTCATTATTGCATCGCATTATGAGATACGCTTTTCAAAAAAGCCCCAGCCGAAAAAGGATATGATAATACCCGCGCAGGAAATCAACAGCAGATTTTTGGAGTTTGACAGAATGATTTGGTTCCCCTGGGCAAAAATGTTTCGCACGGATATTGTTAAGAATAATCACATTTTGTATGACACAAATATTACCTTCGGCGAGGATCATATATTCAATTTAAGCTATACAAAGCACATTAAAGGCTCTGTTGCAGTTACAAGCAAATATGTTTACAACTACTACTGTATAAGAGGCGGACTTTGCTCTAAATACTATCCCGATATGCACTCTCTGCAAAAATATGTTCTTAACGGAATTATTAAATATTTCGGCTCTGCCGAGGACATTCCGCAGGAATATCTTGACCACTACACAGGCTGCTATATGGCGGGCTGCTTTGATTATTACATTGCGTGGCTTTCGCCGACAAAGGCAGAGAAAAAAATAAGGGAAACATTGGATATTTACGGCGATATAATAAACGACGAAATGCTCAAACGCCTTTACACCGAAAAGCAATATTCATATATTAAAAGCGGCAACATAAAAGGCTTTATGAGAGATTATATAATCAAAAATCCAAAGCAAACGGTTTGGCGCAAAATCAAGAGAACAATCAGAAGAATACTTGAAGAAATCCAAAACAAATTAATTAAATAGCATAAAAAACCAACCGCCTTGGAGGACTCCAAGGCGGTTTATGTTTTTTATGCGAAGGCAAAATAAAGCTATTCGAAATTACAATGCCTTTGTTTTGATTTCTTCAAGAACCTTTGCAAGGAAGGCGTCTATACTCTCTGCGCCCTGCTCGCCGTCCTTTCTTGAACGAACGGAAACGGTGCCGTTTTCAATGTCCTTATCTCCTGCAATAAGCATATAAGGAACCTTTTCAAGCTGTGCGGCACGGATTTTGAAGCCGATTTTTTCGCTTCTGTCATCAATCTCGCAACGAATACCCTCTGCTTCAAGCTTCTTTTTAATATCATAAAGATAATCAAGGTGCCTGTCTGCAATCGGAAGAAGCTTAACCTGAACGGGTGCAAGCCATGTTGGGAATGCACCTGCATATTTTTCAATAAGAAGCGCAAGCGTTCTCTCGTAGCAGCCGATTGAAGTTCTGTGAATAATATAAGGATTTTTCTTTGAGCCGTCCTTATCCGTATATTCCATACCGAATTTTTCGGCAAGCATTTGGTCGATTTGAATTGTGATAAGAGTGTCCTCTTTACCGAAAACATTTTTAATTTGAATATCAAGCTTCGGGCCGTAGAACGCCGCCTCGCCGATACCGATTTCGTATTTGAGTCCAAGGTCATCAAGAATATTCTTCATAACGCCCTGTGCTTCATCCCATTGCTCTTCGGTTCCGATATACTTTTCACGGTTATCGGGATCCCATTGAGAAAATCTAAATGTTACATCCTCATAGAGTCCGATTGTTTTAAGCATATATTCGCAAAGCTCAAGACAGCCTCTGAATTCATCCTCAAGCTGCTCGGGAGTGCACATAAGATGTCCCTCGGATATTGTGAACTGGCGAACACGGATAAGGCCGTGCATTTCTCCGCTTGCTTCATTTCTGAAAAGAGTTGATGTTTCATCATATCTTAACGGCAAATCCCTGTATGAACGGGGCTTATTAAGATATGCCTGATACTGAAACGGGCATGTCATCGGGCGAAGAGCAAAAACCTCCTTGTCCTTTTCCTCGTCTCCGAGAATAAACATACCGTCTTGATAATGATCCCAATGTCCCGAAATTTTATATAAATCGGATTTTGCCATTAAAGGAGTTTTTGTTAATTGCCAGCCGCGCTTTGCCTCCTCATCTTCAACCCATCTTTGCATAAGCTGAATGACCTTTGCACCCTTCGGAAGCAAAATGGGCAGTCCCTGACCGATATAATCAACGGTTGTGAAGAGTTCAAGCTCTCTGCCAAGCTTATTATGGTCTCTTTTCTTTGCCTCTTCAAGCCTTGCAAGATGCTCTTCAAGCATAGAAGCCTTTGGGAATGCAGTTCCGTAAACACGGCAAAGCATTTTATTTTCGGAATTTCCTCTCCAATATGCACCCGTACAGTTTGTTAGCTTAAACGCCTTAACGGGCTTAACATCCATAAGATGAGGGCCGGCGCAAAGCTCGGTAAATTCTCCCTGCTTATAAAAGCTTATCGGCTCGCCCTTTTCGGCATGCTCATTGATAAGCTCAACCTTATACGGCTCGTTTTTCTCCTCCATAAGCTTTATTGCCTCTTCGGGAGAAAGCTCAAATTTTTCAAGAGCATATCCCTCTTTAACGATTTTTTTCATTTCTGCTTCAATTTTTGAAAGGTCCTCGGGAGAAAACGGGGTTTCAACATCGAAATCGTAATAAAAGCCATCGTCAATAGCGGGGCCGATTGTGAGCTTTGCATCGGGATAAAGCCTTTTAACAGCCTGGGCCATAATATGAGAAGCGGTGTGGTTAAATGCTTTTTTTCCGTCCTTATCGTCAAAGGTTAAAACCTCAAAGGTGCAATCCTCGCCGATAACGGCTCTTAAATCGGTTACTCTTCCGTTTACACGGCAGCAGCAGGCATTCCTGAAAAGCCCCATTGAAATATCCTTTGTTATTTCCTCACAGGAAACGGCAGAAGCATATTCCTTAACGGAGCCGTCCTTTAATGTGATTTTCATAATAATCCCTCCGTAAAAATTAATGTATAAAAATAAAGCACCCTGAAAAAAATCAGGGTGCATAAATAACACGGTTCCACCTGAATTGCACAGAAAGCTCTGTGCCCCTCATTAACGCAAGGAAAGAGCAGAATGAGCATAAGCTACATTAATACTTTATTTTAGATTGGCTTGAATTGCTCTTCATTGCTTTGCCCTTAACGCAGGCAAAACGGCCGGTGTTGGCGGCGCTCGGGGATGGTGGCTTGCGGCATTTTATACGCTTATTTCAGCAGGTAAAGCGCTCTCTGAATAAAAGGCTTGGCAGTCTTGTTCCCGTCATAGCTTTGTATATCAATTGTTGTTAATATTATACCACTATTTTTCTCGTTGTCAACAAAATTTGCGCTTTGGGATTTATTTCTTTGTGAGTTTATGTATTTGTAACAATTTTGTAAATATTAATCACTTTTCCGTTTCTAACACCTTGACAGATACAAGATATGGGTGTATTATATTTGGGAAGTTCTATATAAAGACCCATCTTGTATAGCTTCTTCATCTTTATATGGTTTGTATTTAAACTGTACCTTTTCTGATGATATTTGATTTTGAAAAAAACTATTAACAGAAGGAGGTGCTATTGATTTGATGAGTATATTAACCGCAGTTATCATTGCTGTTGTGTGTTCGGTTGTTTTCGCCGTTATAGGCTTTATTGTTGGCTCTGTTGCCAAGCAAAAGGCAAATGAAAAGGAAATAGGCTCCGCAACACAGGAAGCAACAAAAATTATTAACAACGCTCTTGCAGAGGCTGAAACCGCAAAAAAATCAAGCCTTATTGAAGCAAAGGACGAAATTCATAAGCTTCGCTCGGAAGCAGATAAAGAAATCCGTGAAAGAAGAAGCGAGGTTCAAAGACAGGAAAACAGGCTCAATCAAAGGGAGGAATACCTTGATAAAAGAGCAGATTCCATTGATTCTAAAAATGAAATTTTAAGTCAAAAGCTCAAAGAAGCAGAAGAAAAATTACTCGAAGTCGATAGCATTAAGAAAAGCCAGTTTGATATGCTGGAAAAAATTTCAGGACTTTCAAAGGAGCAGGCGCAGGAGCAATTGCTTGCCTCTCTTGAAGAAGAGTTGGATACTGAAAAAAGTAAAAAAATCCTGGAATATGAGCAGATGGTTCGCGATCAAAGCAATGTGCTTGCACGCGAGATTATAGGCACAGCAATCCAGCGTTGTGCAGCAGACCACACCGCAGAAACAACCGTTTCCGTTGTTTCAATCCCAAGCGATGACTTAAAGGGAAGAATTATCGGCAGAGAGGGCAGAAATATCCGCTCTATCGAAAAAATCACGGGTGTTGAGCTTATTATTGACGACACACCCGAAGCAATCACAATCAGCTCGTTTGACCCGATACGCCGCGAAATTGCACGCTTAACGCTTGAAAGGCTTATTCAGGACGGACGAATCCACCCAACAAAAATCGAAGAAACCTTTGATAAATGCACAAGAGAGGTTAATGCCGTTATTAAGCAGGAGGGCGAAAAGGCCGTTCTTGCGGCAAACTGCGGCACAATTCATCCCGAGCTTGTTAAGCTTCTCGGAAAGCTCAAATACCGCACCTCTTACGGTCAAAATGTTCTTAAACACAGCCTTGAGGTTAGCTACATAGCAGGACTTATGGCGGCTGAAATCGGTGCAGACGAAAGACTTGCACGCCGTGCAGGACTTCTTCACGATATAGGCAAGGCACTTGACCACGAAATGGAAGGCTCTCACATTGCACTCGGCGTTGAATATGCCCGTAAATATAAAGAAAACGAAGCAGTTGTTCACGCCATTCAGGCGCATCACGGCGAAATCGAATGTAAAACCGTTGTTGCCTGCCTTGTTCAGGCGGCAGACGCAGTTTCCGCTTCACGCCCCGGCGCAAGAAGAGAAAACATTGAAAACTACATTAAGCGACTTCAACAGCTTGAGGAGATTTCAACAAGCTTCAACGGAGTTGAAAGGGCTTATGCAATACAGGCAGGCAGAGAGGTTAGAGTTATGGTTAGCCCCGACTCTGTTTCAGACGATAAAATGCCTTATATTGCACACGAAATTGCCAAAAAGATTGAAAGCGAGCTTGAATATCCCGGACAGATTAAGGTTCATATCATTAGGGAATCAAGAGCTTATGATGTTGCAAAATAACAATAATAACCGGTGCAGAGGCTCTGTGCCGGTTATTATTTTAAGTAATTTGGGAAAGGCGGATTAAAAATGATTAAACACATCGTTTGCTTTAAGCTGAAGGATAACAGCCCCCAAAAAAAGCAGGAGGCTGCCGATAGGCTTTTATCTATGAAGGGTAAGGTTGACCTCATAAGAGATATCGAGGTTGGAACAGACTTTTTATGCTCTGAGCGCTCCTACGATGTTATACTTCAGGTTACGCTTGACAGCAAGGAGGACCTTGAAAAATATCAAAACGATGAATACCATTGCTCCTATGTGAAAACCTATATGCACGGGGTGAGGGAAGCCTCTGTTGCAGTTGATTACGAAATTTGAATTTCAAATTATTTTGTTTAAAATAACCAAAGGTGCCGAGAAAATCTTGGCACCTTTTACTTTTATTTGTTTATCCTAATCCATTGACTGAGCAACATTAATGTGTTATATTATAATATGCTATATAAATAATATATTATAATAATATTATTAATAAATATCAGGAGGATATAATCTTGGGAACCGAAAAAGAAATAGACATTGACTTAGGTAGAATATTTAATATGATGAAAAAAAGGATTGTTTACATAATCCTTGCAACGCTCATAGTCGGTGCGCTTTCGGGCTGCATAACCGAATTTTTTATTGAGCCGAAATATTCAACCTCCTGTAAGCTTTATGTTTACAGTAATACAGACAGAGTAAGCACAAACTCATCAGTAGGCTCAGGTGAGCTTTCAGCTTCTCAGCAGCTTGTTGCAACATACATAGTTGCCCTTAAAAGCGACACCGTGCTTGAAAAGGTTATAAGCGAGTTAAGCCTTGATATATCAGCGGCACAGCTCAGCTCAATGATAAACTGCACACAGATAGACGAAACGGAGTTTTTCAGAGTTACGGTTACAAGCACAAGCGCTTCGCAGGCGGCAGATATCGCAAATGCGATTGCAAAGGTTGCGCCCGACGAAATCGTGCGTGTTCTTAAAGTCGGCGGCGTTGAGGTTCTTGATTATGCCAAGGTGCCGACAAAGCCCTCCTCACCTAATCTTAAAAAGAATATTCTTATAGGAGCATTAGTTGGATTTGCGCTCAGCTTTGCAGGCTTCTTCGTTTATGAGCTGTTTGACACAACAATTACAACCGAAAAAGACCTTGAAAGAGAATTCGAAATCCCGATATTAGGCTCTATACCAAGGCTTATACCTGCCCCCGATAAATCAGAGGGAGCCGCAGGAGAGCAGGCACCTGCCGAAGCGGCAAATAATAAAGCAAAGGGAGGTAAAAAATAATGGCACTGTTTAAAAGCAATAAAAACAACAAGCAGAGAACAAAGGTTTTTACAAAGGATGACCCAAAGAAAATTTTAAGCCCCGAAGCTCCCTTCGTTGTTAAGGAAGCATATTCTGCAATAAGAACAAATCTTCTTTTCACTCAAAAGGGCGAAAAGTGCCCTGTTTTCGTCGTTACAAGTCCAACGGCAAATAACGGAAAAACAATAAACAGCATTAACCTTGCCGTTTCCTTTGCGCAAATGGGCAAAAGAACGCTTCTTATTGACAGTGATATGAGAAACCCCACCATTCACAGAATGTTTTCCATTCCCGTTAAAAACGGGCTTTCCGAAATTCTTGCAGGACTGACAGACAACATAACCGTTTCCAAAACAGATGTTGAAAATCTTTCCGTTCTTACAGGCGGTAAAATTCCGCCGAACCCTGCGGAGCTTCTTTCCTCTCCGAGAATGGATAAGCTACTTGAATTTGTTAAAGAGCATTATGATTGCGTTTTTATTGACACTCCACCCGTTAATCTTGTTACCGACGCAACCGTTTTTGCACAGAAAACAACGGGATATATTCTTATAGTTAAGGCGAATGTCAGCGATAATTCAGATGTTAAATTAGCCGTTAACAGCCTTGACAATATCGGCGGAAACATTCTTGGCTTTGTTCTTAACGATGTTACCTCCGGCAGAAACAGATATTATTCATATTACAAAAAATATGATTACAAATATAAGTATTCATACGGCTACGGATATGGCTACGGATACAGATAAACCGAACGGACGGCGATTAAATGAACAGCAAAAGAAAAGTTATTCAGCTTACATTTGAATATTTCGTTGATTTAACGGCTTTAATTTTTGCAAACATTATTGCAATGCTTATATGCAGCGCAATTAAGAAGATGCCTTACTCATCAACCGCCTCCTTTCATCTTTACGCAGTTGCCGTTTTCATTTCCTACAATGCGGTTTTTCTTTGCTTTTCGCACTCGTTAAATCTGTTGCAGCGAAGCAGAACAATGGAAATGATAACCGTTTTAAGAAACTGCCTGCTTACATATATGGCCAATGCCGTTATGCTTGTGCTGACAAGAAATGATTTCATAAACGGACGGTATGTTTTCATACTTTCGCTTCTGTTTTATATCATTTTATCCTCGCTTAACAGATACATTCTGAAAAGAGTGCTTATTTACAGATTTTCAAATTCAAAGATGGTTAGCCTTGTGGGCGTTATAACCGTCAGCGAGAGAGCGCAGGATTTTGTTGAAAAATTAAGCACCGATTGGAGCAGAAAAATCGAAGGGATTGCCCTGCTTGACGCAAGGCTTGAAAACGGAGTTTACAAGCATCAATACTGCAAAACGGTTAAGGACGAAAACGGCGTTTCAACGGTTATCCGAGAAAAAGAGTTTGAAACGGTGCGTGAAATCTCGGGTGTTGAGGTTTGTGCAAACAGAGATAATGTTATCAGCTGGATAAAATCAACCCCTCTTGACGAGGTGTTTATCAATGTTTCGCACGCCGACGAAAACGAAATAAGCGAATTTGTTGAAGAAATTGAAAGCATGGGAATAACCGTTCATGTTAATATTCCTTCAATCGAAAAGCATATTGAGAAAAGCAAATTTAACAATGTTTCCTGCACAATGATTGCAGGCTTTCCTACCGCAACGCTGACTGCAACCGAGCCGATGACATTTTGGGAATCCTTCATAAAAAGGGTTCTTGATATTTTCGGTTCTCTTATAGGCTCAATTGTTTCTCTTCCGATTATTTTAATAACGGCAATTCCGCTTCTTATTGAATCCCCCGGTCCGCTTATTTTCAAGCAGCCGAGAGTCGGTAAAAACGGAAGAATATTTAACATATATAAACTGCGCTCTATGTATATAGACGCAGAGGAACGAAAAAAAGAGCTGATGAACAAAAATAAAATGGACGGCTTTATGTTTAAAATGGATAACGACCCTCGAATAACAAGGGTTGGCAGGTTCATCAGAAAAACGAGCATCGACGAGCTTCCTCAATTTTGGAATGTTCTTAAAGGCGATATGAGCCTTGTTGGCACAAGGCCGCCAACCGTTGATGAATTTGAGCAATATGAAAGCCACCATAAGCGCAGACTTTCAATGCGCCCCGGCATAACGGGAATGTGGCAGGTCAGCGGCCGTTCAAACATTCAGGATTTTGAAGAGGTTGTTAGACTTGATGTTGAATATATAGATAACTGGTCTATGTGGCTTGACATCAAAATTCTGCTTAAAACATTTATTGTTGTTCTTAAAGGGCTCGGAGCGGAATAACAGATTAAGAGGCTGAAAAAATGAAAATCGCAATGATAGGGCATAAAAGAATACCATCGCGTGAGGGCGGTATTGAAATAGTTGTTGAGGAGCTTTCAAAGCGGTTATCCAAAGCGGGAAACACCGTTGTTGCTTACAACAGAAGCGGTGCTCATGTTTCGGGAGCGCAGTTTGAAAGCGAAAGCAAAAATCTTCACGGCGTTCAGCTTAAAACAGTTCCTACGCCGCAGAAAAAATCACTCAATGCGATTGTTTACAGCTTTTTGGCAACATTAAGAGCCTGCTTCGGCAAATATGATGTTGTTCATTTTCATGCCGAGGGCCCTGCCGCAATGTGCTTTTTAACAAAAAAGCTTGGAATAAAAACCGTTGTTACTATTCACGGGCTTGACTGGGCACGCTCCAAATGGGGAGGCTTTGCGGAAAAATTTCTTAAATTCGGAGAAAAAACCGCCGCAAAATATGCAGATGAAATTATAGTTTTGTCAAAATCCGTTCAAAATTATTTTCTTGAAACCTACGGCAGAAAAACAACATATATCCCAAACGGCATTGAACGAAACGAAGCCGTTGACTGCGATATAATTAATAAAAAATACGCTCTTGAAAAGGACGGATATATTCTTTATTTAGGCAGAATCGTTCCTGAAAAGGGAATCCATTATCTTATTGACGCTTATAAGGGGCTTGAATGCAAGCCGCCGCTTGTTATTGCCGGCGGTGCAAGTCATTCCGAGGAATACTTCAAAAGCCTAAAAAAGCAAGCCGAGGGGCAAAATATTATTTTTACGGATTTTGTTCAGGGAAAGGAGCTTGAAGAGCTTTATTCAAACGCACTTATTTATGTTCTTCCGAGCGACCTTGAAGGAATGCCGATAAGCCTTTTAGAGGCAATGAGCTTCGGCTGCTGCTGCTTAACCTCCGACATTGACGAATGCACAGAGGTTTGCGAGGACAAAGCACTTTATTTTGAAAAATCAAATAAAAAAGACCTAAAAGATAAGCTTTCCTATCTGCTTGAAAACAGAGATATTATTGATAAATACAGAGAAAATTCGGCTGAGTACATAACAAAAAAATACAATTGGGACGAAATTGCCGAAAAAACTTTTGAATTATACAAAAAACAAGGGTGAACGATTTGAAAATTTTGATGGTTAATAAGTTTCTTTATCCGGCAGGCGGAGCGGAAACATATATGTTCAAATTGGGAAAACACCTTGAAGCGCTCGGCAACGAAATTCAGTATTTCGGAATGGACAGCGAAAGCAGATGCGTTTCAAACCTGCTTGACTGCTATACAAACGAGATTGATTTCAGAAACGCAGGTGCAGCGAAAAAAATCAAATATTCCGTTAAATCGATTTATTCAAGAGAGGCTAAGCAAAAAATTTCAATGGTGCTTGACGCCTTTAAGCCCGATATTGTTCATTTAAACAACATTAATTTTCAGCTTACACCGTCAATCATTCCGGAGATTAAAAAAAGAAGAATACCGATTGTTCAAACCGTTCACGATGTTCAAATTGCCTGCCCTAACCACAGAATGTATAACGAAGAAACGCAAAGAATTTGCAGTGAATGTAAAATCAACAGTTATCTTCCCTGCATCAAAAACAGATGCGTTCACGGCTCGGCATTAAAAAGTGCGTTGGCGGCTTTGGAATCCCTTTTATATCACAAAAAGGGCACATATAATCTTGTTGACCGATATATATGCCCAAGCAGCTTTATGAAGGAGGCTATCATTTCGGGCGGAATCAGCGAGGAAAAAATTACGGTTTTACATAATTTTTCCGATATTCAGGCTGAAACAAAGAGAGACTCCTCGAGCGAAAAATATATACTTTATTTTGGTAGATTAAGCATTGAAAAAGGAATAAAAACGCTGATTGAAGCAGTTAAGGAGCTGCCCGAAATAACACTTGTTCTTGCAGGCACGGGTCCTCTTGAAAAAATTGCAGACGGCGTTAAAAACATTAAAGCGGTTGGCTTCAAAAGCGGAGATGAGCTTAAAGGGCTTATCAAAAACGCCATGTTTGCCGTTTGTCCTTCCGAATGGTATGAAAACTGCCCTATGTCTGTTGTTGAGGCATTATCACTCGGCACTCCCGTTATCTGCTCTGATTTAGGCGGCTCAAAGGAGCTTATAGAAAACGGCAAAACAGGAATTGTTTTTGAAGCGGGAAGCAAAAAGGCTCTTAAAGATGCAATCCTAACTCTTTATAATAACCCGGCGGAGCTTGAAAAAATGCGTCCGCTTTGCCTTGAAGCAAGCTCAAACAACATTGAAAAATACAGTGAAAGGCTGTTAAATATATATCGAGAATTAATCAAGGAAAAAGAAAATGGTTAAATTTGTTTCATTTCTTATCAGCAAAATTAAACACCGTGAATACAAGGTTGACGAAAGCATTACCGCCGCTGACCTTTTCAGTGTTTTATTCACTCGTGCCGCTATGCTTATCAGAGGGCTTTTTCGCAGAATAGGATTTAAGAAGGCGGGCAAGGTGCTTTTTATAGGAAAAAGAGTAAAAATCAAATCAAAGGGCCATATAAAATGCGGATCGGGAATAACTATTGAGGATGACTGCTGCATAAACGCCCTTTGCAGAGGCGGAGTTGAAATAGGCAACAACTTTTCTCTTGGCAGAAACAGCATTATTGAATGCACGGGCGTCATCCGAGAGCTTGGAGAATCACTTAAAATCGGAGACGATGTCGGCATTTCTCCAAATGCGTTCATTTCCGTTAGAGGAGAGGTTACGATAGGAAACTCAACCATTTTCGGCCCCGGCGTTAAAATATTTTCGGAAAACCACATATTTAAGGATTTAGACACACCAATCTATCTTCAAGGCGCAGACAGACAGGGTGTTTCAATAGGAGAGGATTGCTGGATCGGCGCAAATGCCGTTATTCTTGACGGAGTTCATATAGGCAATCACTGCGTTATTGCCGCAGGCGCCGTTGTTAACAGTGATATTCCCGATTACACCGTTGCAGGCGGAGTTCCCGCAAGGATTTTGAAATCAAGAAAAGAATCAAGAGCTTCAATTTAAAGCAAGGAAAACGATTATGGAAACAATTACCACCCAACAACCTGCTGCAACTAAACACGCCAGAAACTCCTCTGTTGAGCTTCTTCGCCTGTTTTCGCTTTTAGGCATTACGCTTTGCCACATTATGGGAAGCGGAGACGAGCTTATAGGCTTCAACAGATATGTTGTTGTTGCGGGAAACTCGTTTTTTAACGCAGGAACCGGAGTTATATGCTTTATGCTGATAACGGGCTATTACGGATTAAAGCTATCGGCAGTAAGGTTTAATAAGATATATTCAATTATATATTCCTGCGCAATGGTTCATCTTGCATACACATTCATTATAAAAGAGCCCTCATTTGAGGTAACGGTTCATTCACTTATTCCCGTTTCAAGCAGCAAATGGTGGTACGCCTCTTGCTATATCTTTACTCTGCTTTTATCTCCGTTTCTTAATATGGTTATAGAACGGTTGAGCAAAAAGGAATTTACCTGCCTAATATTTGTTAGCATTTTTCTTTTCTATGTTATTCCCACCTTTTTATATTTTGATATTATGAATGACAGAGGAAAAGGACTTGCGGCTATGATTGTAGTTTATTTCATAGGTGCATATCTGCGCAAATACCCTGTTAATATAAGCAGTAAAAGATTATTCGCCGCTTTGCTTATACTGCTTTTGATGATGCTTGCAGGCAATATTGCCGGAGCACTTATTCTTGACGAGGCATGCTGGCCGTTTTCAAGAGATTGCACTGCAACAACCCTTGCGGCTGCGGTAATTGAATTTTTACTTGCGCTAAAATTCAACTATTCTTCAAAGGCAATTAACCTTGTTTCATCAAAAACATTTTATATGTTTTTGCTTGCAAATGTAACTCAAAGGCACTATATTCCTATTGACGGATATTCAAATTCTCTTTTATTCTTTCCTGTTTGCGCCGCAAATGCTTTGATAACGGTTGCTTTGGCGTTTGTTATTTCTCTTGTTTTGCAATATGCTGCAAAGTTAATCGAAATAATTCTCAACGCTGTTGAAAGGCTGATTGTTAAGCTTTTCAAATCAAAGCCGGCACAAAAGCTAAAAAACAAATTATTCAATTTTCTTAAAACGGAGATAAATGTTTAATGGCAAAGAAACTTAACGGAACGGTTATCGTTACATACCGTTGCAACGCAAGGTGCACAATGTGCAGCAGATACAAACGCCCGTCTAAGCCCGAGGAGGAGCTTAGCATTGAGGCTATAAAAAAGCTTCCGCCTATGTATTTTACAAATATTACCGGCGGCGAGCCTTTTATCAGAACAGACTTAAAGGATATTGTTCGGGAGCTGTATAAAAAAAGCGACAGAATTGTTATTTCAACAAACGGCTTTTTTACAGACAGAATTATCGACCTTTGCGAGGAATTTCCTAATGTGGGAATTCGCATATCCATTGAAGGGCTGGAAGAAACAAACAACGCAATAAGAGGCCTTGACGACGGCTTTAACCGAGGCTACACAACTCTTAAAAGGCTCGTTGAAATGAAGCACCCCGATGTTGGCTTCGGTATGACTGTTCAAGACGCAAACGCAAAGGACCTTGTTCCTCTTTACCGACTTTCCGACGAGCTTAATATGGAATTTGCCACCGCCTCGCTTCACAATTCCTTTTATTTTGTTGAAGCAAAAAACATTATTAAAGACAGACCGATGGTTGCTCAAAATTTTGAGGACCTTGTTAACGAGCTTCTCAAAAGTAACAGCCCGAAAAAATGGTTCAGAGCTTATTTCAATCACGGCTTAATTAACTATATTTACGGTCAGGAAAGGCTGCTTCCCTGCGATATGGCGTTTGACACCTTTTTCATTGATCCATACGGCGATGTTATGCCATGCAACGGAACGAAGGAAAAGCTTGTTATGGGCAACATTAACGAACAAAGCTGGGATGAGCTTTGGAGCAGTGAGCAGGCAGACAGAGTCAGAGAAGCCGTTCGCAGCTGCACAAGAAACTGCTGGATGATAGGCTCCGTTTCCCCCGCTATGCACAAATACATTTGGGTGCCTGCAATGTGGGTTATTAAGCACAAGCTTTTAAGATTTTTCAAAGATAAAAAATACAGTATGTATGAGCTGCCTGCCGTTAGGGATTATCGAGACGGCAAAATAACGAAGGAGGAGCTTGACGCTCTTTCAACCTGCGACAATAATGCCGTTGTAAGCGATGGACTTTCCGATTTTTCAAAGGAAGCGCTGAAAAACAAAACAGGCGAAGAAATAGTTGAAGAGGATATAAAAGCGCAGCTACTATCAAAATAGCAAGAGGTTTTTGCCTTGAAGGTTTTAATTGTTAATCCGATTTTATACACAAGTGAAACTGAAAATATTAAAAGGGTTGAATCTATAAAGGACACAATGATTTATGATTTGTGCCTTGCCTTTAACAAAAAGGGCATAAGCGTTACCCTTGCCGCCGCAGAGGACTACAAGCCCGTCAGCAACGAGGATTATCCGTTTGAAATCAAATGGTTTCGGTGCGTGGGAAAAAGGCTTTTTAAGCCGAATGTTCTCCCCTGCTGCCCGGATATTGTTAAATTTGCACAGGCAGAGAATTTTGATTTAATCATTTCAAGCGAGGTTTTTTCAATCAACACCTTTATGCTTGCAAGAAAGCTTTCCGACAGGCTTATCGTTTGGCACGAGCTTGCAAAGCACAATAAAATTTTTAAGGGAATACCCTCAAAAATATGGTATGGATTCATCGCGCGGTGCTTCTTCAAAAACACTTTAATCGTTCCCCGAAGCGCAGAGGCACGCATTTTCATTTCTGCATACTGCAAAAATGTGAGCGAAGTAATAATTGACCACGGCGTTAATCTTGACAAATTCGAGTCAAAAACGGTTAAAGACAATTATTTCGCAGTTGCTTCACAGCTTATTAAGCGCAAGCGTGTTAACTTGATTATTGAAAAATTTAACGATTATTTGAAGAAATACGATCCCTCCTGCCTGCTTTACATTATGGGAGAGGGAGAGGAAAGAAAAGCACTTGAAGAACAGGTGCGTTCGTTGGGCATTGAGAAAAATGTTAAATTCTTCGGCAAAATGCCTCATACTCAGCTGAAAAAATATCTTGCAGGCGCAAAGGCAATGCTTGTTTACACCGAGAAGGACAACAATATGGTTTCAATCGTTGAGGCTCTTGCCTGCACAACTCCCGTTATAACAACGCCTGTGCCCTATAACGCATCATACATACGGCTTAACGATTTGGGAATTGTTGATTCCCGTTGGGGTGCCGATGAGATGCACTCAATAGTTAAAAACGAAGCGTTTTATATCGGCAAATGCCTTGAATACAGGCACAGACTTTCTAACGAAAGCAAGGTTGAAGCATTTTTGGAGCTTTCAAAAAAGATTTAAGTTGGAGTGATTTTTAATATGAAATCTATATGCTATGTTGTTCCGTACTTCGGAAGGCTTCCCGAAAGCTTTCCGCTTTGGCTTGTGAGCTGCAAAGCAAACCCAACTGTTAACTGGATAATTTTTACAGATGACAAAACTGCATATAACTACCCTCAAAATGTTAGAGTTTATTACTGCTCGTTTAACGATATGAAAAAGCGCATACAGGAATGCTTCGACTTTCCGATAGTGATAGACAGAGGCTGGAAGCTTTGCGATTTTAAAATTGCATACGGTGAAATATTCGCAAGCGAGCTTGCAGACTATGACTTTTGGGGCAACTGCGATGTTGATTTAATGTGGGGAAATATAAGGAAATTTTTAACCGATGAAATCCTCGATAAATATGAGAAAATAGGTTTTCTTGCCCATTCAACGCTTTACAGAAACACTCCCGAGGTTAACGCACGGTACAGAACAATCATAGACGGCTTAACCAACTACAAAACAGCCTTTTCCTCATCAGACGGCTTTGCCTTTGACGAGGTTGGAATTGAGGCGATATACAATCATTTAGGCATTGAATACTATAAAGAAATCAACTTTGCAAACCTAACGAAATACGAAAGAAAATTTCATCTTGACTGCTTTTCCGAGGAGGAGGAATACAAAAACAAACGCCAGATTTTCACTTGGAAGAACGGCACGCTTTTGCGTCATTATCTTCACAACGGTAAAATCTTTGACGAGGAATATATGTATATTCATTTCTGGTGCAGACCGATGAGCTATAAGGTTTCGGATTATTCCGAGGAAAACGAATATCTTATCTATTCCGATGTTGTTTCAAGCAAGCCCTTTAAGCTGACTAAGGGGCTTATAAAAAGGAAGGGCATCAGCCATCCGATAAGCTTTTATGCGAAAAGCATTTGGAAAAACAGACACAAGCTTACTATAAAAAAAATTATCTTTAATATAAAGGGTGCGCTTAAAATAAAATGAACAGAGATTCAATTAAAAGAATGTTTATTCAATTGAATATGCTTGCAATCAGAAACGGCTGGAAAAAGGCTGAATACCTTAAAAAGAAAGGAATTTTTCTTCATATAGGAGAGCATTGCTTTTACCAAAGCACTGTTTTACCTGCCGAGCCTTTTCTTGTTTCAATTCATGATAATGTTGCAATATCTGCAGGAGTTAGGCTGATTACCCATTCCGCTGCTCATGTTGTTTATAATTACGAGGAGCAAACAAACGAATATATATGCCGCCATGATAAAATCGAAATTCACGATAATGTTTATATAGGCGCTGATGTCATAATCAATATGGGAGTTACAATCGGTTCAAACTGCATTATTGCGGCAGGTGCTGTTGTTACCCACGATATTCCCGACGGAAGCGTTGCAGCAGGGGTTCCGGCAAAAATAATCGGCACCTATGATGAAGCAAAGGCAAAGCACAAGGAATACAGTAAAAAATATAACGAGAAAGGTCTTAAAGAACCCTGCACCGTTGCCGAGATGATTCAGGCGTTCCCAATTGAATTTGACTGCTGATATGGAAAACACCGTTAAAACAAAAACAAGATATGAATGGGTTGACAGCGTTAAATTTGCCTGCTGTGTTTTGGTTGTTTTGGGACATACAATTATGGGAATTGCCGAAGTGGGAATTATTGAAAAAGGCCAACTTTATAACCTTTTGACTCAAGCTGTTTATTCATTTCATGTTCCTCTTTTCTTTGTTTGCAGCGGCTTTCTTTATCAAAAGTCAAGCAGAGTTCACGATTTAAAGGGTTGGGGAAAAAATGTTGCGGACAAGCTTTTAAATTTGGGAATTCCTTATATTACATTTACCGCAATAACGGTTATTTTCAAAACCGTTTTTTCGGAAAATGTTAACAACCCTGCCGGAGATTTATTTGAAACAATTTTCATTTCTCCCGTTGCGCCTTATTGGTATCTTTATGCGCTCTTTTTTATGTTTGTTTTTATTCCCTGCCTAAAAAGCAAAAAGCAGGCGACGGCACTTCTTGCATTTTCGATTGCCGCAAGGATTGCCTATCTTGTTATGATTTCATATTCCGTTTCATTAATATATCCTTTAAGATCAACACTCGGAAGAATGATTTGGTTTGCAATAGGAATGTTTATGGCATTTGATATAATCAACTTAAAGGCTATTCCCTGCAAAATAATAATGGCGGCTTCATTCGCCGCCGCAATTGCTTTGAGTATTTATTATTACAGAGAGCTTAACGGCGACTTGATAATTCAAACAATAATAGGCGTTCTTTTTGTTGTTGCAATTTTGGTTTTATCGCAAAATCTGCGCATATCATATATTGAAAAATTGAGCTTTAAGTTCAACGAATACTTTATGCCTGTTTATGTTATGCACACAATATTTTCGGCGGGCATAAGAATTTTACTTTTAAGGCTTGGTATTCAAAGCCCGATTATTCACATTATCTGCGGACTTTTTGCAGGATTCATAATTCCGATTGCGGTTTATGAAATTGCAAAAAAAATTCCGCCTCTGCTTTTCTTTATTTATCCAAAAAAAGCAATACTTAAAATGAGAAGGAAAAAACAATGAGCCATTTAACAGACGCTGTTTTAAGAAGAATTAAAGAGCATAGCTTTTTTTATGAGCTAAACGGTGTTTTAATTGAAAAAGCAGGCTATGCAAACCGATATATGGGCGGAATTAACGCAATGTATAAGGTTTACAATAAGCTCAAAAAGAAATATTCTCATTTTATCGGCAAAGCCGAGTTTAAGAAATATCCCGAAAATCAAGAGGATTATGTTTGGGTGTGCTGGTTACAGGGAATTGAAAACGCACCGCCCCTTGTTCAAAGCTGCATTAAATCAATGCAGTATCATATTAAGGACAAAAAAATCGTTTTTATAACAAAGGATAATTTTTCGCAATATGCCGATTTGCCCGATTATATAGTTCAAAAATGGCAAAAAGGAATAATCCCGAATGCTCAATTTGCCGATATATTGCGAATCCAGCTTCTTATTCAGCACGGCGGAATATGGCTTGATTCAACGGTTTATTTAACGGGGGAGCTTCCGGATTATATAACAAAATCCGATTTCTTTGTTTACAGAGCGGGCTGGTTTGACAACGAGCTTATAAATATGGGAAACTGGCTTATCAGAAGCAAGCCAAATAATATTTTGCTAAACGAAACGCAGAATTTACTTTTTGAATACTGGAAAAAGAACAACTATTTATGTCAGTATTTTATTTTTCATCTGTTTTTCAAGGCGGTTTGCGAACACTACCCTGATGAATGGAAGAAAACGCCTTATTTTAATCAAATAGACCAGCATCTGCTATCAGAGGATATTAACCTTGAATATAACGAGGAACGCTTTTGCGAGATTAAAAAAATCACTCCCGTTCATAAGCTGACAAATAAAACAGACGGCTTAAAATTTGAAGAAAACAGCTATTATTCAAGGCTTGATTTGATTTATAAATAATAAACTAATTCAATTCTAAAAGAAGAGAACTTAATGAAAAAATATAAAGAACTATTCAACAATCTCGGATTGCTAACCATAAGCAATTTCGGAAGCAAAATTTTAACATTTCTACTTGTTCCGCTATATACGAATATTCTTACAACAGGCGAATACGGAATCTATGATTTATATATAACAACAACGCTTCTTCTGTCCCCCGTTTTTTCTCTTAATATAGCAGATGCCGTTATGCGCTTCGCACTTGAAAAGGGCAAAAATCAACGTGATGTTTTTACAGTTGGATTTATACGAATTATCACAGCAACAATCATTTTCGCAGTTATTGTTGCATTTAACTATACTTTCAATATTATTCCTGTTTTTAATCAGTTTCCGTTCTTTCTGTGGTTTTATTTTACATTAAGCCTTACATACGATTTCTTAACACAGTTTACAAGGGGAATGGACAAAATTTCCGATTTGGCCATTGCAGGACTTATTAATTCGGCAACAATGGTTACCCTTAATATTCTTTTTTTGCTTGTTATAAAAATAGGACTTACCGGATATTTTCTTGCAAACTGCCTTGCTTTTTTTGTTCCGATTATTTATTTGACATTAAGGCTTAAAACATATAAAATGCTTAATATCAAATTTAAAGATAAGCCTTTAAAAAAGGAAATGGAGCGATATAGCACCCCTATAATTTTTAACACTATCAGCTGGTGGATAAATAATGTTTCAGACAGATATATTATCACTTGGATTTTAGGCATTGAGGCAAACGGGATTTACTCTGTTGCATATAAGATACCGTCTGTTTTAAATGTTTTTCAAAGTATATTCAGCCAAGCTTGGACTATTTCCGCCATAAAAGAATTTGATGATGAAAACAAAAAATTCTATTCGGCCATATATAAAATGTATAACTTTTTAATGGTTTTTGTTTGCTCCGCTTTATTGTTATTCAATCAGCTCATTGCAAAAATTCTTTTTGCCAAGGAATTTTATGAGGCTTGGAAATATGCTCCCTTTCTTCTAATTTCTGTTGTTTTCGGCTCACTTTCAGGTTTTCTTGGGGGGATTTTTTCTGCGGCAAAAAAATCAACCACCTTCGCCAAAACAACTATTGTTGGCGCTGTCATTAATATTGTTTTAAACATTGCTCTTGTTGAAAAAATAGGAGCAATCGGTGCAGCAATCGCAACTCTTATTTCGTATTTTGTTGTTTGGGCATCAAGGTTTTATCAGGCAAACAAGATTATCAAAATTGAAATCAACTTGAAGCGTGATTTCATATCTTACTTAATTTTACTTGCGCAAGCAATTATAATGGTTTTAGTTTCAAATTATATAATTAAATATATATCAATAATTGTTTTACTGATAATTTTGATATTGATAAATTTAAGCGAATTTAAAGCTCTGATTAATAAAGTTACAAAAGCATTTAATATATTCAAAAAAAACGCAAACTAACGAAAGGCATAATATGCAAAACACCAATTCACACCTTATAAAAAAACATGGAACCACATTATATGTTAAAAGCCTTATCATCTCCTGTGTTTTTCTTGCATTAATAATTATTGAAGTATTTCGTAACGGTAGCTATCTTGACGAGATAATAGGCGTTGGCTCAATGCTTTATATATTCTTTTCGAGAAAAAAGATTTCACGAAATGACCTTATTACTATTGCGTTGTTGTTTGTTGTTGTTGTTATAGGACTAAGCTCTAATATTTATTCCGGATTGAACAAATCATTTTTTTCAATAGTAGTTGATGTTGTTGCGGAAACAAAGCTGCTTTTTGCATTCTTTGCAACTAAATACTTTTTAACAGAGCGTGAAAAGCAATCTATTATTGATATGCTTGTTCCGTTTTCAAAGCTATATATTTTAAGCTCATTCTTTTGCTCAATTATTTCTCTTTTTGTTGATATCGGAATGTCAGGCGAGGAAAGATATGGTATTCCATCTTTCAGGTTTTTCTTTGATTTCAACTTTCAGTATGTTGCCGTTTATATGCTTGTTTTCGGTATAATGGTTTGCAATACTAAAATGAGCGAAAAAAAGAAAAAACGCTATTATTGGATTGCCATAATAAGCCTTGTTCTTGCAACAAAAGCACCGCCGATAATGTTTTCAATCATATTTGTTTTTCTTTACAGATATTTCCAAAAGCATAAAAGACTTTCTATTAAGATTGTTATTCCGCTTCTTATTGTTATAATAATTGCCGGATGGTTTCAAATTGAAACATATCTTCTTAATGAAAGCTCTCCCCGAAGACTTTTCTTTGAATATGCGTTCAAAACCGCAAACACCTACTTCCCGTTCGGATCCGGCTTTGCAACATACGGCTCCGACCAAGCGGCAAGAGTTTATTCTCCGCTTTATTATAAATACGGATTTGATATGTATAACGGAATGAACCCGGAGGATTCGTCCTTCCTCAGCGACACCTTCTGGCCTATGGCAATAGGACAATTCGGTTGGATTGGCTCAATTATATACATTGCCGTTTATGTAAGAGTTTTCCTTACCTTCAGTAACAAAAGACTTATATACAGCCGAAAAGCATTCCTATATTCATCATATTTGCAGTATATGATTCACGCTATCGGTGCAGCAATTCTTTCAAGCTCGGCAGGTCTTATCGGATTTATGGCTATTTCCTTATTCACAATTGAGGAGCCTGAGGATGAACATACAAATCTTCCGAGAGTTAAGTTAAAGTTTTAAGAAAATCGCTAACAAAATTATGAAAAAAATTCTTTATTCATTTTATATCAACGCTTATTTTCTTTTAGCAAAATATCTTTTCCCCGGAATATTATTTTCTCTTGCGGTGCTGTTAATAATAATCTGCATACTGCTTATAAAAAGCAAAGGCAAAAGCAAGCTTGAAGCAATTAAAAACAGACGGCAATATCTTTTTAGCGTGTTCTGCTTTTCGCTTTATTGCTCGGTTTTAATAAGCTCAACGGTTACAAGCAGATTCAGGCTTGGAGCGCAGGAGCCTTTTTCCGATGTTTTCGGAGGCTGGGGATTTACGGAAACAAGGTATTTTTATGATTTTTCGGCTTTATGGAATGTTATTATTTTTCTGCCGGCGTGTGCATTGATTTACTTTTTTATAAAACACACCTTTAAAAAAGCAGTTTCGGGCAGGAGGCTTATGATTATTTCAACCTTCTTCGGCCTTTTCTTTTCTTTGATAATTGAAAATCTGCAAATGCTGACGAAAACAGGAACCTTTCAGTTTTCCGATTTGTTTTACAACACGCTTGGTGCGTTGCTCGGAGCAATGATATTCATCTTCATAAAAAAACGAATAAGAAACAAAAACACACCGTAAGGCTTTTTAGGCTTTACGGTGTGTTTTATACTATAATCTATTTGTTTTTAAGATATTCATCTATTGCTTTTGCAGAAGCCTTTCCTGCGCCCATAGCCTTGATAACCGTGGCGGCGCCCGTTACTGTGTCTCCTCCGGCAAAAACACCCTCCTTTGAGGTTCTTCCGGCTTCATCGGCAACAATACAGCCTCTGCGGTCTGTTTCAAGACCTGAGGTTGTTGCTTTAATAAGCGGATTAGGCGAGGTGCCGATTGCAATTATAACGCAATCAACATCAACAACATGCTCACTTCCCGCAACTGCCCTTGGGCTCCTTCTTCCCGAAGCGTCAGGTTCTGTCAGCTCCATATTAACGCACTCGATACCGCAAACATTATGCTCCTCATTGCCGATAATGCGAACGGGATTGGTAAGAGTTTTAAACTCTATTCCCTCCTCCATTGCATTTTCAACCTCTTCACGCCTTGCGGGGAGCTCCTCCATTGAGCGTCTGTATATTATGCTGACCTGCTGTGCGCCGAGACGGACTGCACAACGAGCAGCATCCATAGCAACATTTCCGCCGCCTACTACTGCAACTCTGTGGCCGTGCTGAACGGGTGTTCTGCTATCCTGCATATACGCCTTCATAAGATTAATTCTTGTTAAAAACTCATTTGCAGAATAAACGCCTTTAAGGTTTTCTCCCTCGATGCCCATAAATCTCGGCAAGCCTGCTCCCGAGCCAATGAACACGGCATCATATTTTTCAAGAATATCATCAATTGAAATGCTTTTGCCGATAACAACATTCGTTTCAAAATCAACACCGAGCGCTTTAAGCCCCTCTATTTCAGCGGCAACTATTGATTTAGGCAACCTAAACTCGGGAATACCGTAAACAAGAACGCCTCCGGCAATATGAAGTGCTTCAAAAACGGTTACTTCATAGCCCATAAGCGCAAGATCTCCTGCGCAGGTTAATGAGCTTGGACCCGAGCCGATAATGGCAACTCTTTTTCCGTTTTGCTTAATATCTACCTTTTCAGCTTTTGAATGAGCATTATGATAATCGGCGGCAAATCTTTCAAGTCTGCCGATAGCAACGCTTTCTCCCTTAATTCCTCTGACGCATTTTGCTTCACACTGCGTTTCCTGCGGACAAACCCTGCCGCAAACAGCGGGAAGCGCCGAGGTTTTTGCTATAATCTGATAAGCATCCTCAAACCTGCCCTCTGCCATACACTGAATAAAATCGGGAATGGCAATATTTACAGGACAACCGGAAACACAGGGACGATGCTTACAATTTAAGCATCTTTTAGCCTCTTCAATGGCGGTTTTTTCATCATATCCAAGCGCAACCTCATTAAAATTATGCTTTCTTTCCTCCGCGGGTGCGCACGGCATTGCGTGCCTTTCATTTACAGACAT
Organism: uncultured Oscillospiraceae bacterium; assembly: GCA_900543795.1. GTDB lineage: Bacteria > Bacillota > Clostridia > Oscillospirales > Acutalibacteraceae > Eubacterium_R. Next base: position 29,502 of record UQSH01000016.1, read on the forward strand.
TTTTACTGCACCTCCTTATTAAGAAGATTACAGCTTGCTTCTCTTTCAAAGCCCTTATACATTGAGCCACGCTCCATAGCCTCGTCAAAATCAACAAGATGGCCGTCAAACTCAGGACCGTCAACACAGGCAAATTTTGTTTCTCCTCCAACGGTTAGGCGGCAACCGCCGCACATTCCCGTTCCATCTATCATAATCGGATTCATTGAAACGATTGTTTTTATTCCGTAATTCTCGGTTAATTTGCAAACAAATTTCATCATAGGAAGAGGGCCTATTGCAAGAACAAGGTCGTAATTCTCTCCGCCGTCTATAAGCTCCTTTAACGCATCTGTTACGAAGCCCTTTTTACCTGTTGAGCCGTCATCGCTAACAAGAACATACTTATCCGAAACCTCTTCAAATTCTTTTTGAAGAATAACAAGATCCTTATTCCTGAAGCCAATTATTGAGTGAACAACTGCGCCGCTTTGAGCAAACTTCTTTGCGGCGGGATAAGCGATTGCGCAGCCGACACCTCCGCCGACAACTGCAACCCTTTTATAGCCCTCTGTTTTTGTTGGATTTCCGAGCGGACCGACGAAATCATGGATATATTCGCCCTCTTTTTTCTGATTAAGCCTTGATGTTTCCGCACCGACAACCTGAAAAATAATTGTTACGGTTTGGGCTTCTCGGTCAAAATCCGAAATTGTGAGCGGAACTCTTTCTCCGTTTTCATCAACTCGCAGAATGATGAACTGCCCCGGCTCTGCCTTTTTTGCAACAAACGGAGCTTCAATAACCATTCTTGTTACTGCTTCGTTGAGTTTTTCCTTTTTAAGTATTTTATACATTAATATCCCTCTCATATAAAATCGCATAGAATGCGTTCGCATACAAACTGACATTACAATCCTAATATTATAATGTTTTAAAATTATATATTAATTATTCTTTTTTTACAATAGGATTTTATTTATTTTTAATATCTTCAACAAATTGGTTTTGTATTTTATGATATTTTAGTGGATAATGACATTTAAGCAAGCGAGATAAATCCGAATAAGTTTTTTATGAACGGATTTTCCGCTAT
>UQSH01000017.1 GCA_900543795.1 uncultured Oscillospiraceae bacterium
AAATATTAAAATGTTAGCAGTTTGTACACAAATCGACCTTGCGGTTCGTAGCCAGTCACTCTATCCAACTGAGCTAGCAGCGCGAATAAGCAAAAATATTAAAATGTTAGCAGTTTGTACACAAATCGACCTTGCGGTTCGTAGCCAGTCACTCTATCCAACTGAGCTAGCAGCGCGAATAAGCAAAAATATTAAAATGTTAGCAGTTTGTACACAAATCGACCTTGCGGTTCGTAGCCAGACACTCTATCCAACTGAGCTACCGGCGCATAATACGCAAAAAGCGCATATTGCATTTTAATGCTCAAATAATATAACACATTGTTGGTTAAAATGCAAGAGTTTTTTGAAATTCAAATTAATATGCTTAATTTGAATGTTTCTTGTTGTTTGTTATTTTTGCGATTTTATTGCTTCGTCAAGGATATCTGCCGCAATTTCGCAAAGCTCGGCGCAAGGTCTTTTTTTATAATATTTCTCGGTGCGCTCTTCGGGTATGGGGCTTTTCTTTTCGTTAGGACTTAAACCAAGAAGCTCACGGCAAATTATTGAGCCGTTTTCCTCTTTGAATTTTTCTGCGGCATACTGCACAATTTCATAAACCTCGCCCTTGCTTTTATCTCCGAAAAGATTTGATATAACATAGGTCATTCCCGAAACGGTTCCGCAAACCTCTCTCATTCTGCCCATTCCGCCTCCGAAGCCTACCGTTTGCCTTGCAACAGTCTCTTCGTCTATGCGCATTTCCTCGCAAAAGGCGAGCGCAACCGCCTGCGAACAGTTTTTGCCGCTTTCAAAAAATTGCTTTGCAAGCTCTCCCTTTGTCATTGCGCATCCTCCGTTTTTGTGAATCTTGCCGTATAGGTTATATCCTTGTTAACATTAACTGTAAATTTATTACCCGAGGCAACAAGCTCTCCCGTTGAATTGTCATACCAGCCCTCAAACTGCCAGCCCTCGTCGGGTGTTGCGGTTAAAACCGCCTTTTTGCCCTTTTCGTAGGAGCCGTCTCCCGTAACAGTGCCGTTTCCGTCTATATCAATATATACATTATATAATACGGCGGCTGTTGTTGACGGAGCCTGCGTGGTTGTGGTTGTTGCCTCTGTTGTTGTTTCCTTTTCAGTTGTTGTTTCTTTCTTTGTTGTTGTTTGCTTTTTCGTTGTTTTCTCTGCGGTGGTTGAAATCGTTGTTGATTCGGTTGTTGTTTCCTCGTCCTTGCCGGTAACGGCAGAAACAACTATTCCCGCAATAAGCGCAACAAGTATAACCGCAAGAACAATTATGATTATAATGCTTTTTTTGTTTTTATCGTCATCGTCTGCGCCGTTATCCTGATTTGGTGCATAGCCGTTGTTGCTTTCCGAAGCATCGGTTATTTCTTCGTCCTCGTCGTAAAGAGGCGAGCCACAGTTTGCGCAGATATATCTTCCTTCCTCGTTATCAAATCCGCAGTTTTTACATCTCATAATGAAAACCTCGCATTAAATTTTTATCATTTTTATTTGCTTCGTGATAAGTATATCATATATTTTTTAAGATAACAACACAATAATAGTTAAAGAAATACGAATATTTTGTGTTTTTCTGTTTTTTGGTATTGACTTTTTTGCAATTTTAATATAAATTAAAATAGTAGCAAATTCACATAGTACTTGAAAGGAGTACCAAACTAATGAAGAAAACAGTAAAAAGAATTCTTTGCCTTGTTCTTGCCGTTTCCTTTGTTCTTGCTCTTACGGGCTGTGCAAAGATTAATTATGTAACAAACGGCACCATCCAGGCAATCAAAGAGGTTCAGGACGGTTCGTATAAAAACGGAGGCTCCGATGCAGAGGGCGACGGCGCTGCAACTGAGGTTAAAATTGATATTGATCCGTTTGCTGCCGGTACATACGGCGGAGTTGAGTTCGGTTCTGAGGCAGATGTTGTTAATTATTATGTTGAATGCTATAACAACACAAAAACTCAAACTGCAAATTATATTGACAAAGACGGTAATGCAGTAACCTTCTATGCTCTTCTCGGTGAGGAAAAGCTCAATATTGAAAAGGTTCTCATTGAGGGCTCGGAGAACGCAATGATTAATAATCTTGTTCCCGGAATTGTTGACGGATTGTTCAGCGCAACAACATACGGACTTCCTCCCTGCAACAACAGAGATCCGCTTCTTGATAATATAAACGGAGATGCTTCAAATCCCGGTGAGTTTGATTTCAGAACATCTTATTTTACTCCTGACGACTGCCAGGCTTGTAATGTTGTTGATAACGGCGACGGCACAATCACTATAACAATCGCTCCTAAGCCCGGCTCAATGTCTATGCGCGGCGTGGATTCTCAGGGTAGATTCTTTGAGGTTCTCGGCGATATCGGTTCAACAGTAGATTCTATTGGTGCTCTTTCATGGGCAAGCGGCACAACCGAGGAAAACTGCCTCGTTGAGTATGCAGGCGGAACCGGTACTATTACTATCGACACGGCAACAAAAACCGTTACTGCTGCCGATTATCACATGGCTGTAAGCGTTGAGGTAAAGCATGCCAATGTAGCTGTTATCAAGGATAAGAATGCAGTTGTTTCAATTTCCTATGATATGCACTATCCGGCAACAGATCAATACCTTCTTGATTCAAAGGGAATTAAGAGAGCATAAGAATATTTAAAATGTTAGCATTACGGCACCGCAGGATATTTCCTGCGGTGCTTTTTTTCGTGCTTCTCTTTACTTTGCCATATTTTTATAATATAATAAATTAAGTTGTTGTATTATAATTTTGTGAAAGGATATGCGGTGCCCTTGCGCCGAACAATCTGTTTGCCTTATGAATAATTCAGTTGCTCTGCGCTCTAATGAAGGGCACAGCTCGTTGATTGATAAAAAGCAACGACTTAATGCCGAAGTACTTATTATTTTAATATCCGTTGCCGTTCATATTGCGTTTTTCGTTTGGAATCTCCTTATCGGAGGTGTTTATGTTGACGAGGCGATGACTGTGCTAAACGCAAGAAGTCTTGTTGAAAATCAAACCGATATTATGGGGGAGCAGCTTCCTGTTTATTTTGATACTTGGCTTCACGGCGGTCAGTCTCCTGCGGCAACATATTGTGTTGCACTTTTCGTAAAGCTTTTCGGAGAAAGCCTTTTTGCTTATCGGCTTCCGGCGCTTATAATGTCGCTTTTAGGATTGCTTGCGTTCAACTCTTTTGTTAAAAATGTTGTTGAGCGAAGGGAGGAGAGGCTTACTTTCCTTGCGATTGCGGCATTTTCTCCGTGGCAGATTTTTTCAAGCGTATATATGCTTGACTGTAATTTTTATCCGCACATTATGATGATTGCGGTAACGCTTCTTTCAAAGGCGGTTAAAGGCGGAAAAACAAAATTTTATATTCTTTCAATGGTGTTTTTCGGCTTGAGCTTTTATTGCTATATAGCATCTGCAATTATAACGCCTGTTTTTCTTGCAGTCCTGTTTATAATTCTGCTTGTAAAGAAAAAAATCAGCTTTAAAAATCTTGCTTTAAGCGCTTTAACAATCTTTATTGTTTCTCTTGCGTTTATTCTTTTCGGGCTTGTAACGCTCGGAGCTATTGAGCCGTTTTCTGTTTTAGGCTTCAGCATTTCGGATATGCCTTATTATACAAGGTCAAGCTCAATAACGCTTAATCCCGCTGACGCTTTGGTTAATCTTATTTTCGGCATATATATTTTTGTTTTTCCCGAAAGGGCATTAAGCAGCGTTATAAATTCAATTTTTCTTTACACTAATTTGGTTGGCGGCATTTTTATGCTAATCGGTATAGCAGCAATATCAAAGGGTATTATTAAGAGACAAAAGGGCAGAGGCTTTTTATTTAAGCTTTTCTTTTCGGCGTCAATTGTTTCTGTTTTGGTATTCTGTGCCGTTTCAAAAACAACCTTCGGAACGCTTTACAGGTTCGGTGTTTTAACCTATTTTCTTGTTTTCTTTGAGGGAGCTGGATTTATTGCTTTTTGCAGAAAAGTAAAAAAAATCAACCTTAAAGGGCTTGTTTGCGGTTTCCTTTGTGCCTCAATGCTTTTGTTTACTGCCGAATTTGCCTTTATATATACCAACGGCTTGAAAAGCAAAATGAGTATTTACGGCGATTCGCTTTTTGAAAGCATTGAGTTTGTTGAGGAAAAAAGCAAAAAGGATAATTTTACCGTTTTTTTGGGAACCTCAAATATGACAGATGATATTGCTCTTGCAGAGCGCTATCTCGTTTATCTCGAATATTATTTTGACTCAAACGAAAAGATTTTGCCTTATAAAGAGCAGATTTTTGAGCTTACTCCTTTAAATGAAGATATAAGAAACGGCAAGGTCGGCGCTGTTTCAAACACAACAGACGGTTCAATAAAATGCTCCTTTGCCGAAAATGTTAATCAAATAACGGATGATTATAATATTGTTTATTCCGATTATCTTAATATGCTTGATTATTCGCAGGATTACAGCGTTGAAGATTTCGGTGCATGGAGCGTTATTTATAAAAATCCTGAATAAATGTTCTTTTACATAAACAAATTTTAAACAGAGGTTAAAATATGAAACTGCTTGTTATTGATTCAAACAGCATAGTAAACCGTGCGTTTTACGGTATAAAGCTGCTTTCAACCAAAAGCGGAGAATACACAAATGCAATTTACGGCTATCTCAATATTCTTTTAAAATTAAAGGAGACCTGCAATCCGGATGCAATTGCGGCGGCGTTTGATGTTCACGCACCAACCTTTCGCCATAAAATGTATGATGAATACAAGGCCGGCAGGCACGCTATGCCCGATGAGCTTCGAGTGCAGATACCGAAGCTTAAAGAGCTGCTTAATCTTATAGGCATAAAAACCGTTGAATGCGAGGGCTGGGAGGCAGACGATATTTTGGGAACGCTTGCCGAGGCCTGCCGTAATAATTCGGACGAATGCTTTATCGCAACGGGCGACAGAGATAGCTTGCAGCTTGCCCACGGAGGCGTTAAGGTTTTGCTTGCCAGAACAAAAATGGGGCAGGCAGTAACGGATGTTTACGATGAAAATGCCATTATGCAGGAATACGGCATAACACCGCAGGCGCTTATTCAGGTTAAGGCGCTTCAGGGAGATTCAAGCGATAATATCCCCGGCGTTGCGGGAGTAGGTGCAAAAACGGCTCTTGATTTAATTCAGCGCTTTTCAACCGTTGATAATATTTATGAGCATATTGAGGAAATAGATATAAAAAATTCCGTTCGTGAAAAGCTCAAAGCAGGAAAGGATAATGCGTATCTTTCATTAAAGCTCGGAGAAATAAGCACAAATGCCCCGATAGAAACAGACATAAGCGCTTATCGTATAACGCAGGGAAATCCGCAGAAAGCCTCGGCTGAATTTGCAAGGCTTGAGCTTTTCAGCCTTATAGAAAAATTTTCTCTCAGTAAAAGCGACGCTGTGTGCGCCGATAAGCCTAATGAGGAAATAAAAATAACCAAAAAGGAATTTTCAAACGCAACACAGCTTCTTGATATTCTTAATAAAAACAAAAACGGGGAGGTTTATTTTTATCCCGTTACAGACGGGAATGAAATAACCCGCCTCTGCTTTGCAAACGGCAGCGAGGTGCTTTGCATTTCCTCGTGTGAGGAGTGCTTTGAGCCGTTTGTTAAGGAGTTTTTTAAAAGCGATTTGAAGAAATATTCCTATTTCGTTAAGCATATTCATCGCCTTGCGTGCTCTCTCGGCACGGAATGTAAAAATATTTGCGGAGATTTAATGCTTTCTGCGTATCTTTTGCGCCCGTCAGACAGTAATTATTCAATAGACCGTTTGTGTCTTGAATACGGCGTTGCACTTCCCGAATATAAAAACAGTCTTGGAAGCGACGAGGAGGAAATTCCCTTTGCTTATGTTATGAAGCCGCTTTTTGATAAAACAAATCAGCTTCTTGCCGAGGCAGATCAAACGGCTCTTCTCAACGAAATCGAGCTGCCGCTTTCTCGTGTGCTTGCCCGTATGGAAACGGCAGGCTTTGAGGTTGATAAAAACGGAATTGAGGAGTTTTCAGCCCGTCTTTCCGCACGCATAAAGGAGCTTACCGCTTCAATCTTTGAGCTTGCAGGCAGAGAGTTTAATATTAATTCGCCAAAGCAGCTCGGAGTTGTTTTGTTTGAGGAAATGGGAATTCCCTGCAAAAAGAAAACAAAAAGCGGATATTCAACAAGCGCAGATGTGCTTGAAGAGCTTGAACCGGATTATCCCATTATTTCGCTTATTCTTGAATACAGAAGCCTTTCAAAGCTTAAATCAACCTATTGCGACGGACTTTTAAAGGTTATTGCGCCTGACGGCAGAATACACACCTCCTTTAATCAGGTTGAAGCAAGAACGGGCAGAATATCTTCTCTTGAGCCTAATCTTCAAAATATACCGATAAGAACAGAGCTTGGCAGAGAAATGAGAAAATTTTTCACGGCAGGCGAGGGCTGTAAGCTGATAGATGCCGATTACAGTCAAATTGAGCTTCGTGTGCTTGCCGATTTGGCAAGTGATGAAAATATGATAAATTCCTTCAATAACGGCGAGGATATCCACCGCACAACCGCCGCACAGGTGTTTAATCTTCCGCAGGAAATGGTAACTCCCATTATGCGTTCAAGGGCAAAGGCGGTTAATTTCGGTATTGTTTACGGTATCGGTGCATTCAGTCTTGCAAAGGATATAGGAGTAACAAATAAGGAAGCAAAGGAATATATAGACGGCTATTTGAAGCATTTCAGCGGAGTTGCTTCATATATGAACAGAATGATTGAAGGAGCAAAGGATAAGGGCTATTCCGAAACTCTGTTTAAGCGCAGACGCTATCTGCCGGAGCTTGCGTCGGGCAACCGAATGCTTCGTGCGTTTGGCGAGCGTGTTGCAAGAAATATGCCCATTCAGGGCACAGCAGCCGATATCATTAAAATTGCAATGGTAAAGGTTGATAAAAGATTAACCGAGGAAAATATGAAATCACGCCTTATTCTTCAGGTTCACGATGAGCTTATCGTTGAAGCACCTGAGGAGGAGGCTCAAAGGGCTCTTGCCATTGTTAAAGAGGAAATGGAAAACGCCTGCAAAATGAAGGTTACTCTTATTGCAGACGGAAAAATCGCAAAAACATGGTATGACGCTCATTAAAATAAGCTTGAATTATGGAAATTATTGAATTAACCGAAAAATATGTTAAAGATGTTGCAAATATAGAAAAAGAATGCTTTTCACGCCCGTGGAACGAAGCTTCAATTGAAGCAGAGCTTGAAAATGATTTTTCAAGATTTCTCATTGCGGTTGAAAACGGCAGAGCCGTGGGCTATGTTGGGCTCTATGTGCTGACGGGCGAGGCGGATGTTGTTCGTGTTGCGGTTTTGCCGGAGTACAGAAAAAGGGGCATAGCAAAGGCTGTTCTAAAAAAGAGCCTTGAATATGCTGCGGGCGAGGTTTTTCTTGATGTCCGTGAAAGCAATTCAGCGGCGATAAGCCTTTATAAATCTCTCGGCTTTGAGGACACGGGAATCAGAAAGGATTATTATTCAGACCCAACGGAAAATGCGGTTTTGATGAAAAAAATAATTTAGGGTAACGGTGTGTAAAATAGTGTCTGCACCGAAAAAGGCAAATTAATATGAAAATTTTAGGAATCGAATCCTCATGTGATGAAACTGCGGCGGCAGTTGTTGAAAACGGCAGAATTGTAAAATCAAATATAGTTGCAACCTCTCTTGAAGAGCATAAGCTTTACGGCGGCGTTGTGCCCGAAATCGCCTCCCGTCGCCACGCTGAATGCATAAGCAATGTTGTTAAAGAGGCACTTGAAGGGGCAGAATGCACCCTTGAAGATATTGAGGCTGTTGCGGTAACATATGCACCCGGATTAATCGGCTCGCTTCTTGTTGGTGTTAATTTTGCAAAGGGGCTTTGCGCCGCTTCAAAAAAGCCGCTTGTTCCCGTTCATCATCTGCGTTCTCATATTGCTTCAAATTACCTTTCAAGCGATATTGAGCCGCCGTTTCTTTGCCTTGTTGTCAGCGGAGGCCATTCGCATATTGTTGCCGTAAACGGTTATACCGATTATAAAATTATCGGCAAAACAAGAGATGACGCAGCAGGCGAAGCGCTTGACAAGGCAGGGCGCACGATGGGGCTTGACTATCCCGGCGGAATAAGCATTGATAAAATCAGCAAAAGCGGAAATCCCGATGCGTTTTCTTTTCCTCATCCGAGGGTGGACGGGGCTCCGTATGATTTTTCCTTCAGCGGACTTAAAACAAGTGTTATAAATACAGTTCATAATGCGCAGCAAAAGGGCGTTGAAATAAATACGGCAGATCTTGCGGCGTCGTTTCAAAAAAATGTCGTTTTTTGTCTAATCTCAAATTTAGAGAAGGCTGCAAAGGATTTTGGATATAATAAAATCGTGCTTGCAGGCGGTGTTTGTGCAAATTCACTTTTAAGAGAGGAAAGCGAAAAAATGTGCCGCAAAAACGGTTGGAGTCTTCAGCTTCCGCTTATAAAATACTGTGGCGATAACGGCGCAATGGTTGCTTCGCAAGGCTATTATGAATATTTGGCAGGCGTTTCTGCACCGCTCAGCCTTAACGCTTATGCAACTATGCCAATAGATATTGTTAATTTTTAGTCAATTTATACAATCTGACTATTGAATTTATCAAAATAGTTGATATAATAATAATGATGAAAATTGCGGCACTATAATTTTTATCATTAATTAATATTCTATAATTAAAGGAGAATAAATAATGGAAACAAAATTAACAAAAAATCCTTCACTCCTTGCTTGGCTCGATGAAAAGATTGAGCTTTTGAAGCCGTCTGAAATCGTTTGGATTGACGGCTCTAAGGAGCAGATAGACGCTCTTAAAGCAGAGGCGGTTGAAACAGGCGAAATGATTAAGCTTAATGATGAGCTTCTTCCCGATTGCTATCTCCACAGAACAGCCGAAAACGATGTTGCCCGTGTTGAAGACAGAACACTTATCTGCTCAAAAACCGAAAAAGACGCAGGTCCAACAAATCATTGGATGGAGCCGTCAAAGGCTTATAAAATGCTTTATGATATTGCAAGAGGCTCTTACGAGGGCAGAACAATGTATATCATTCCTTATTCAATGGGCCCCGTTGGTTCTCCGTTCTCAAAAATCGGAATTGAAATCACAGATTCAATCTATGTTGTTCTTAATATGAATATTATGACAAGAATAGGCACCAAGGTTCTTGACGCTCTCGGAGATTCAAACGATTGGGTTCGCGGTATGCACTGCAAATGTAATGTTGATCCCGAAAACAGATGGATTTGTCAGTTCCCTGAGGACAACACAATTATTTCGGTAAACTCTGCTTACGGCGGAAATGTTCTTCTCGGCAAAAAGTGCTTTGCGCTTCGTATTGCTTCTTATCTCGGTAAAAATGAAATGTGGCAGGCAGAGCATATGCTTATTCTCGGTCTTCAAAAGCCAAACGGAGATATCAAATATATCTGTGCGGCATTCCCGAGCGCATGCGGCAAAACAAATCTTGCCATGCTCATTCCTCCGGAGGGATATCAAAAGAAGGGCTATAAGGTTTGGTGCGTAGGCGACGACATCAGCTGGATAAGAAAAGGTCCGGACGGCAGACTTTATGCCATCAACCCTGAAAACGGCTTCTTCGGTGTTGCTCCCGGAACAAATGAAAAGTCAAATCCGAATGCTCTTGCTTCAACAAAGAAGGGCACAATCTTCACTAATGTTTGCCATAATCTTGATAACAACACAGTTTGGTGGGAGGGTCTTGATAAGAATCCGCCAACAAATGCTATCGACTGGAAGGGCAATCCCTGGAACGGCGCAGAGTCTGATGAAAAGGGTGCACATCCGAATTCAAGATTTACTGCTCCCGCAGTTAACTGCCCCTGCATCTCCTCTGAATTTGAAAATCCGCAGGGTGTTCCGATTTCTGCTTTCGTATTCGGCGGCAGAAGAGCAAAGCTCACTCCTCTCGTATATCAGTCAAAGAGCTGGAACCACGGCGTTTTCGTTGGCTCAATTATGGGCTCTGAAACAACTGCTGCCGCAACAGGCGCAGTAGGCGTTGTTCGTCGTGATCCTATGGCTATGCTTCCGTTCTGTGGCTACAATATGGGCGATTATTGGAAGCATTGGATTGAAATCGGTAAAACTCTTGATCCCGATAAGGCACCGAAAATCTTTAATGTTAACTGGTTCCGTAAGGACGATGAGGGCAACTTCCTTTGGCCCGGCTTCGGCGATAACCTTCGTGTTCTTGATTGGATTATCGACCGTTGCGAAGGCAAGGTGGATGCTGTTGAAACTCCTATCGGCTATCTTCCTAAGGCAGAGGATATCAACCTTGAAGGCCTTGATATGACAAAAGAGGATCTTGAAAAGATTCTTGATGTTGATAAGGACGCTTGGGAGGAAGAGCTCAAAGGCGTTGACGAGCTTTATGCTAAGTTCGGCGACACTCTTCCTCAGGAGCTTGAAGATGAGCTTGAAGCAGTTAAAAATGCTCTCAAATAATCAATAAATCAGCAACAAAGCACCGCAGAAATGCGGTGCTTTGTTGTTCGGCAAGAGCAAGCCCTTGCCCTACGGAATGTATTTTGGGTTTTAATATTTCCTCGTAGGGCAGGGGTTTACTCCTGCCGTTTTCAAAATATATAAAAAGCCTCGGAAAACCGTTCCCGAAGCTTTTAAAAAATTTTATTGTATTAATGATGGAAAAGTCTTATGCCTGTCATTGCCATTGCAATACCGAAATCATCACAGCATTCAATAACATTTTGGTCTCTTACAGAGCCGCCGGGCTGGGCAATGTATTTAACTCCCGATTTAACGGCACGCTCAATGTTGTCTTCAAACGGGAAGAATGCATCGGAGCCAAGAGCAACAAGGTCCATTTTTTTGTGCCACTCTGCCTTTTCTTCCTTTGTAAACGGCTCGGGCTTTTCGGAAAAATATTTTTTCCATAAATCGTTTTTGTAAAGGTCCTCGTATTCGTCGCTGATATAAAGGTCTATTGCATTATCAGCCTCGCATTTTCTTATGCCGTCAATAAACGGAAGATTAAGCACCTTTTCGTTTCTGCGAAGCCAGAAATTGTCTGCCTTATTTCCTGCAAGGCGTGTGCAGTGGATTCTTGACTGCTGACCTGCGCCAACGCCGATTGTCTGTCCGCCCAGGGCGTAGCAAACGGAGTTAGACTGCGTGTATTTAAGAGTTATCATTGAAATAAGCAAATCAATTTTTGCAATTTCGGGAATATCCTTGATTTTTGTAGGCATATCGTTGAAAAGATCCATCGTTATCCTTGCGTTGTTTCTTTTTTGCTCAAATTTAATGCCGAAAACCTGCTTTGTTTCAAGCTCCTCGGGAACATAATTTTCGTCTATTTGAATGATAAGATAATTTCCTCGTCTTTTCTTTTTAAGTATTTCAAGTGCTTCCTCGGTGTATGACGGAGCAATAATTCCGTCTGAAACCTCTTTAACAAGAAACTCTGCAACGCATGCGTCGCACTCATCGGATAATGCCGCAAAATCTCCGAAGGAGGAAACCCTGTCGCAGCCTCTTGCCCTAACATAAGCCTGTGCAATAGGGGAAAGCTCAAGACCGTCGGGAACGAAGCAAACCTTTCTGTCTGTTTCGCTTAAAGGCTGTGCAACCGCCGCACCGGCAGGGGAAACGTGCTTAAAGGAAGCCGCACTCGGAAGTCCTGTTGCCTCCTTTAATTCCTTAACAAGCTGCCAAGAGTTAAATGCGTCAAGAAGATTAATATATCCTGCGCTTCCGTTAAGAATTTGAAACGGAAGCTCCTTGCCGTCAAGATGGATTCTTGCAGGATTTTGGTTTGGATTGCATCCGTATTTTAATTTATATTCCGTCATTTTTATCACCGTAGCCTTTCTTAAATATTTATCCGCAAAAAGAATATATATATTTTATATCACTGCATTGAAAAAAGCAAGGAAAAATGCTACAATTATACAAATTGTTAAAAAGGGAGCTGAGCGATTGAAGGGAATACTTGCGGTTAACGCCTTTTTAAAGGGCGAAAAATATGATATGCTCCATTCTCATCTGCTCAAATCCGCACACGATTGCGAAATTGAGCTTGAAATCAAAACAAATCTGGAATTATCCTGCGAGGTGCCCGAATGCGATTTTGTGCTTTTTTGGGATAAGGATTCCTTAACCGCACGCCTACTCGAAAGGCAGGGCGTTCCCGTTTTTAACAGTGCCGAAAGCATAGAGCTTTGCGATAATAAGGCAAAAACATATCTTGCGCTTTTAGGCTCTGTTCCTCAACCGAAAACGCTCATTGCCCCTCTTTCATTTTTTAAAGCGGATTACAGTGCCTTTGTTGATAAAAGCATTGAAATTCTCGGGCTTCCGCTTGTTTTTAAGGAATGCTTCGGCTCCTTCGGCGAGCAGGTTTTTCTTTGCCGTTCAAGGCAGGAGATTTTGGAGCATATAACCGAAAAACCCTTTATTTTGCAGGAATTTATGTCCTCCTGCGAGGGCAGGGATATAAGAATAGAGGTTGTCGGCGGAAGGGCTGTTGCGGCTATGAGGCGTGTTAATCAAAATGATTTTCGTGCGAATGTAACAAACGGCGCCTGTGCACAGGCGTATTCACCGAGCACAAGCGAAAAGAAGCTTGCCGAAAAAGCGTGCCGTGTTCTCGGCTTAACCTTCGGCGGAGTTGATATTTTTGAAAACGGCGTTGTTTGTGAGGTAAACAGTAACGCTCATATAATCAACCTTATGAACTGCACGGGCACAGACACCGCACCGATGATTTTTGAGGAGATTAAAAAAAGGATTGCAAACAGAAAATAATGAACGGAATACTTATTTATACCGAAGAGGAGGCAAGGCGAAATTCCTTTGCCGTTGAAAAAATAACAGGGCTTCTTGAAATTCCGCTCGTTATCAGCGAAAGGGATGAAATCCCCGATAATATTGATTTTGCCGTAAACAGAACCGATAACGCCGAAATTGCCAAAGGTCTCGAAAGCAGGGGAGTGCGTGTTTTTAATCCGTATTCTCTTTCGCTTCTTGCAAACGATAAGCAAAAATGCTATGAATTTATGCAAAAAAACGATGTGGAAATTATGCCGATAAATCAAAAATCCGCCCCCGTTGTTGAGAAGCCGATTGGCGGCAAGGGCGGCAAAAATGTTTCACTCATAACGGAAAACGGCTTTGAAGTTAAAGAGGGCTTCGTTTATCAATGTCCGGCCTCCGATATGGGAAAGGATTTGCGGGTTTGGCTTATCGGCGGAAAAATTATTGCGTCAATTCTTCGTATTAACAGAAATGATTTTCGCTCAAACTTCTGTCTTGGCGGAGAGGCTTATATTTATAATATGAGCAAGGACGAGCAAGGCCTTGTTCAAAAAATTGCTTCTCTGCTTAAATATGATTATATCGGAATAGATTTTGTTTTTAACAACGGAAAAGCCGTTTTTAATGAGATAGAGGACGCCGTCGGTGCCCGTATGGTTTATGAAAAAACAGATATTGATATTTTAAAGCTATACTGTGATTATATAAAATCGGAGATGAAAAAATGATTAAAATTGCGCTTGCAGGTAATCCAAACTGCGGTAAAACAATGCTCTTTAATTCGCTTACGGGCTCGAATCAGTATGTTGGCAACTGGGCGGGAGTAACCGTTGAGGCAAAGGAGGGCAGGCTCATCGGCGAGGAGGATGTTATTATTGCCGATTTGCCCGGAATTTACAGCCTTTCGCCATATACACCCGAGGAGGTTGTTGCAAGAAATTATCTTGTTAATGAGGAGCCGAATGCAATACTCAATATTATTGACGGCACAAATCTTGAAAGAAATCTTTATTTAACAACCCAGCTTTGCGAAATAGGCATACCCGTTATAATGGCAATCAATATGATTGATGTTGTTAAGAAAAACGGAGATGTAATAAATCTTGAAGAAATCAGCGAGCACTTCGGTTGTGTTTGCTTTGAAATATCGGCGTTAAAGGGAACGGGCGTTAAGAAATGCGCCAAAAAGGCGGTTGAGCTTGCAAGAACAAATAAGGGCATTCCGCCTATTCATCATAGCTTTGACGATCGTGTTGAATCTGCAATTCATTTTATTTCCGCAATGCTTCCCGAAGGAACGGATATGCTGCATAAGCGCTATTATGCAACTAAAATATTTGAAAAGGACCCTCTTGTTTCAAAGGATTTTCCCGATTGCACAAGCATTATTGCGGATGTTGAAAAGTATTATGATGACGATAGCGAAAGCATTATCGCCGATCAAAGATACAGATACATAACAAGCTGCATTGACGAATGCAGAACTAAAAGCGGAAAAACCCCCGTAACCGAAAAAATAGATAAAATAGTAACTAATAAATATCTTTCTCTTCCGATTTTTGCGGTAATAATGTTTTGCGTTTATTATCTTTCCGTAACAACCGTTGGAGGAAAGCTTTCCGAGCTGATAACAAACAGTGTTTTCAGCGATAACGGACTGCCGCTTGTTGTAACGAATTTCTTAACGGGAATTAACTGTGCGCCGTGGCTTACAAGCCTTATTGTTGACGGCATACTTGCGGGAGTGGGTGCGGTTTTATCCTTTGTTCCGCAGATTTTTGTGCTTTTTGTTTTTCTTTCATTCCTTGAAGACTGCGGATATATGAGCCGTATAGCCTTTATTATGGATAAGCTTTTCAGAAAATTCGGCCTTTCGGGAAAAAGCTTTATTCCGATACTCGTGGGCACGGGCTGCGGAGTTCCCGGAATAATGAGCAGCCGAACAATTGAAAATGAAAAGGAACGCAGAATGACGGTTATAACAACAACCTTTATTCCCTGCGGAGCAAAGCTTCCCGTTATTGCACTTATTTCGGGTGCCCTTTTCGGCGGTGCATGGTGGGTTGCGCCAAGCGCATATTTTATCGGCATAGCCTCAATTATTTTAAGCGGCATTATGTTGAAAAAAACAAAGCTGTTCAGCGGCGAGCCGTCTCCCTTTGTTATGGAGCTTCCAAGCTATCATATGCCAACCCTTAAAGCCGTTTTCCGTGCAACATGGGACAGAACATGGAGCTATATCAAAAAGGCGGGCACAATAATTCTTTTAGCCTCCTGCGCCGTTTGGTTTCTTTCAAGCTTCGGCGTTGAAGCAGGCAGGCTCACTATGGTTGAATCCATGGATAATTCCGTTCTTGCATATCTTGGAATGGCAATTAATTTTGTTTTCGCTCCTCTCGGCTTCGGCACATGGCAGGCAACCGTTGCAACGCTTCTCGGTCTGCTTGCAAAGGAGGAGATCGTTGGTGTTTTCGGTGTGCTTTACAGTAATTTGTCAGATGCGTTTACTGCGGCAGAGGGATATTCCTTCCTCATTTTCAATCTTCTTTGTGCGCCGTGTGTTGCCGCAATGGGTGCAATTCGCAGGGAAATGAACAGCTCAAAATGGACTGTGTTTGCAATCGGCTATCAGTGCTTTTTCGCTTATTGCGTTTCGCTCGTTATTTACAGATTAACGCTTCTCATCACTCAGGGTGAGTTCAACATATTTACCGTTGCTGCATTTGCGGTTATCGCCTTGCTTGCTTTTATGCTTGCAAAAAAACCGTATCGGGCAAAGGATTTAAAAAACAAAAGAGAAAAAGAAAAGGTTTAAATTATGGAAAAGGTGGCAGTTATCGGCAATGCGCCAAGGCGTGAAATTGAAAATCGCTATTCGGGCAGTGCAGAGCTTTGCTTTAATCCCGAATACGAAAACGAAAAATCAAAAAATGAATATTCGGCGGTGTTTTTAACTAACGGTGCAAGGCAGGAGGACGCTGAAAAATGGATAGGCAACGAGCATTTGCGCCGTGCCGAAACAGATAAAGAGCTTTTTGCCGAAATGGATTTCTTCTTCGGCATACCGGAGCGGCTTGAAATAGAAAGAAAATTTCTTGTTTCACGCCCCGAGGAAAGCCTGCTTGCCTCTTTTCCCGTTTGCGATTTTGTTGAAATCAGCCAGGCGTATATTAATAAACACGGCGAACGCTTTCGTGTAAGAAAAAGAGGAAAAAACGGCGAATACATTTATATAAAAACGCAGAAAATCAAAATTTCCGATATAAAGCGAACAGAGCTTGAAAGCCGAATCACAAAAGAGGAATATGAAAACGCCGTTAAAGGAGAAAGGGTTCTTTCAAAAAGGCGTTATCTTATACTTTATAAAAACAAATGCTTTGAGCTTGATGTCTTTGAGTTTTGGAAGGATATTGCGCTTCTTGAAATTGAACTTAAAAGCGAAAACGAGCAGTTTGAAATTCCGCTCGGAATTAATGTTATCCGTGAGGTTACTCGGGAGGCGGAATACAGAAATTCGGTTATAGCGCAGAAATACGGGGTGTTTGCTGATGAATAAGAAAAAAGCAGGTTTGTGCGTTGCAGGTGCAGGAGTTCTTTGGGGAATAATAAGCCTTTTTGTTAATCCGCTCGGTGCGTTCGGCGTTTCAAGTATGGAAATGGGATTTTT
Organism: uncultured Oscillospiraceae bacterium; assembly: GCA_900543795.1. Classification (GTDB taxonomy): domain Bacteria; phylum Bacillota; class Clostridia; order Oscillospirales; family Acutalibacteraceae; genus Eubacterium_R. Next base: position 16,571 of record UQSH01000017.1, read on the forward strand.
AAGGTTTTTTGTGTGCGCCGTCGTTATGCTGTTGGCGGTCTTGCTCGTTAATCCCTCTCTTTTAAAAATTAAATTGCGAGATGCTTGGGTGTTTTTGGGAAGCGGAGTTTTAAGCCTAACCTTTTTCAGCTGGTGTTATTTTACAACTATGATAACCGCAGAGGTTTCTGTTGCCGTTTCTCTTCTTTACACCTCTCCCGTGTGGGTTATGATTCTTTCTGCACTTCTTTTTAAGGAAAAGCTAAATGCAAAAAAGCTTATCGCAATTATTGCAACCGTTGCAGGCTGCTTTTGCGTTTCGGGAATGCTTTCGGGAGCACAGGCGCTAACCGTAAAAAGCTTTTTAATCGGAATCGGCGCAGGAATAGGCTATGCGCTTTATTCTGTTTTCGGCAGATTGGCAATTGAAAAGGGCTATGGCAGTATGACAATAACCTTTTACACCTTCCTTTTTGCTGAATTCGGCTTTGCATTTTTTGTTAAGCCGTCGGAGCTTGTGCAAAAATGCGTTGCAGAGCCGAAGATTATTTCATTAAGCATTGCCTCGGCAATTCTTTGCGGCGTTATGCCTTATGTTTTATACACAATCGGCTTAAAGCATCTTGAAGCCTCCTCGGCGGCTATAATTGTTGCGGTTGAGCCGCTTGTGGGATGCCTTATCGGCTTTACGGTTTATAAGGAGTCCGCAGGCTTTTTGAAGATAATCGGCATTGCACTTATTTTGGGCTCAATAGTTCTTCTTAATCTTCCCGAAAAGGTCAAAGCAAAGCACTCTTCAAAAGAGATAAAATAACACATTTTTATAAAAACACACGGTTTTTATTTGAGATTGACAAAAAATTGACGAATAACTGCTCAATCTCTGTGAAAAAATATGTATTGATTTTGGTAATAATATAATTTATAATATTTAGCGTGCTAAAATAATATTTTACAGAGAGGTACAAATATGAACGCATTAAACAAAAAAACAATTGAAGACATTGATGTTGCAGGCAAAAAGGTTCTTGTTCGTTGCGATTTTAATGTTCCGCTTAAAGACGGAGAAATCACAAACGATAAAAGAATAGTTGCAGCTCTTCCTACAATTAAATATCTTATGGAGCACGGTGCAAGGGTTATCCTTTGCTCTCATCTCGGCAGACCTAAGGGAGAATATAAGCCCGAGTTCAGCCTTGCTCCCGTTGCTGCAAGACTTTCCGAATATCTCGGCAAAGAGGTTAAGCTTGCAGAGGATGAAAATGTTGTTGGCGAAAACGCAAAGGCAATGGCAGCCGCTCTTCAAGACGGCGATGTTATGCTTCTTGAAAATGTTCGTTACAGAAAAGAAGAAACGAAAAACGAAGAAAACTTCTCCAAGGAGCTTGCTTCTCTTGCCGAGGTTTTTGTAAACGACGCTTTCGGAACCGCTCACAGAGCACATTGCTCAACAACAGGCGTTGCCGCTTATCTTCCGGCAGTTTGCGGTTATCTTATTCAAAAGGAAATCACCTTTATGGGCGGAGCTCTTGCAAATCCGAAAAGACCGCTTGTTGCTATCCTCGGCGGTGCAAAGGTTTCCGATAAAATCGGCGTTATAACAAACCTTCTCGATAAGTGCGACACTCTTATTATCGGCGGCGGTATGGCATACACCTTTATGAAATCTCTCGGCCACCATATCGGCACATCTCTTCTTGAAGAGGAGCAGGTTGAAAATGCCGGCAAAATGATGGAGGATGCAAAGGCAAAGGGCGTTAAATTCCTTATTCCCGTTGATAACAAGGTAGGTAAGGAATATGATGAAAACACAGAGGCTATGATTGTAAACAGCGATGAAATTCCAGATGGTTGGATGGGCCTTGATATCGGTCCTAAAACTCAGGAGCTCTTCACAGATGCAATCAAGGGCGCAGGCACAATTATCTGGAACGGACCGATGGGCGTTTCCGAATGGGATAATTTTGCAGCAGGCACAATCGCAGTTGCAAATGCAGTTGCAGAGTCGGGTGCAATTTCAATCGTTGGCGGCGGAGATTCCGTTGCGGCAGTAACAAAGCTTGGATTCAGCGATAAGATGAGCCATATCTCAACAGGCGGCGGCGCTTCTCTTGAATTCCTTGAAGGCAAGGAGCTTCCCGGTATTGCCGCTCTTATGGATAAAGACTAATTATTAAACAGTGTAAAAAAAGAGGTAACATATTATGAATAAACAGCTTCGTAAAGCAGTTATTGCAGGTAACTGGAAAATGAATAACACTCCTGCTGAAACAACGGCTCTCATAAACGAGATGAAGCCGCTTGTTGCAGGTGCCGATTGCGATGTTATCATCTGCGCTCCGTTTGTTGATTTGCAGGCGGCTCTTGATGCGGCAGATGGCTCTAATATTAAAATCGGTGCAGAAAACTGCCATTGGGCTCCAAGCGGTGCCTTCACGGCAGAGGTTTCGGCTCCTATGCTCAAAGCAATGGGCGTTCCTTATGTTATTATCGGTCATTCAGAGCGTCGTCAGTATTTCGGCGAAACTAATGAAACGGTAAACAAAAGAGTTCGTGCTGCTCTTGATAACGGCTTGAAGGTTATCCTTTGCGTTGGCGAGGTTCTTGCTGAAAGAGAGCAGGGAGTAACCTTTGAGGTTGTAGGCCTTCAAACAAAGATTGCTCTTCAAGGCGTAACAGAGGAAGAGCTTAAAAATGTTATTATCGCTTATGAGCCTGTTTGGGCTATCGGCACGGGCAAAACCGCAACCGCAGACCAGGCAGACGAGGTTAACGGCTATATCCGTTCTGTTATCGCAGAGCTTTACGGCAAGGATGCAGCAGATGCATTCGTTGTTCAGTACGGCGGTTCAATGAACGCTAAAAACGCAGATGAGCTTCTTTCAAAGGAGAATGTTGACGGTGGACTTATCGGCGGTGCCTCACTCAAAGCAGAGGATTTCTCTGTTATCGTTAAAGCGGCAAGCAAATAAATAATCAAGTCAGCGGTTTTTCCGCATTGCCCGCAGGGGTTAAGACCTTGAATTCAAGCCCTCCGAGCAGGAGGGCTTTTTTAAAAAAGCAACTTTTTAGGGTAACGGTAATAATCCGAACCCGTCAAAAATGCAGTATTAAAGCGATTTATCTCGCTTGCTTAAGGAGGAAACAAATGAAAAAACCTGTTGTTTTATGTATAATGGATGGCTTCGGTAAAAACGATTCCGAATACGGAAACGCAATAGCAATGGCTAAAAAGCCAAATCTTGATAAGCTTATGTCAGAGTGCCCGATGACATATATCGGCGCTTCGGGAATGGATGTAGGTCTGCCTGACGGACAGATGGGAAACAGCGAGGTTGGCCACACTAATATCGGTGCCGGCAGAGTTGTTTATCAGCCGTTAACAAGAATAACAAAGGCTTTCAGAGACGGCGAGGCAAACTCAAATGCCGCTCTTTGCAAGGCTATGGATAATGCAAACGGCAAGGCGCTTCATCTTATCGGCCTTGTTTCTCCCGGCGGTGTTCACAGCCACACAGAGCACCTTTACGGCCTGCTTGAAATGGCAAAGAGCAAGGGCGTTCAAAATGTTTATGTTCACGCATTGCTTGATGGCAGAGATGTTCCTCCCGCTTCGGCAGTTGAATATCTTGAAGAGCTTGAAAGCAAAATGAGCGAAATCGGTGTCGGTAAAATCGCATCTGTTATGGGCAGATTTTATGCTATGGATCGTGATAATATTTGGGACAGAGTTGAAAAGGCTTATGCCGCTATGGTTTACGGCGAGGGTATTCATTCCGATAGTGCCGTTGAGGCGGTTAAGGCTTCTTATGAAACAATTGATGAAGACGGAAAGCATTTAACCGATGAATTTGTTCTTCCCACTGTTATCGGAAACGACGGCAGAATTAAGGAGAACGACAGCGTTATATTCTTCAATTTCCGCCCCGACAGAGCAAGAGAAATAACAAGAACATTTGTTGATCCCGATTTCAGCGGCTTTGAAAGAAGAAACGGATTTTTTAAGCTCTGCTATGTTTGTATAACTCAGTATGACGCCGAAATGCCTAATGTTGAGGTTGCCTTCGGTCCCGAAAAATTAACAAACACCTTCGGCGAATATATCAGTGCCCACGGTAAAACTCAGCTTCGTATTGCCGAAACGCAGAAATATGCCCATGTAACCTTCTTCTTTAACGGAGGCGAGGAAAAGCAGTATGAGGGAGAGGACAGAATCCTTGTTGATTCTCCGAAAATTTCAACCTTTGATCTTATGCCTGAAATGAGCGCACCCGGTGTTTCCGAAAAGCTTAACGAGGCAGTAAGAAGCGGAAAATATGACGCAGTAATCGTTAATTTTGCAAACTGCGATATGGTTGGCCACACGGGTATTATCCCTGCGGCAGTTAAGGCGGTTGAAACGGTTGATGAATGTGTAGGCTCTCTTGCACAGGCGGTTAAAGAAATGGATGGCGTTCTTTTTGTAACGGCAGACCACGGAAATGCCGATAAAATGCTTGATGAAAACGGCGAACCGTTCACGGCGCATACAACAAATCCCGTTCCCTTTATTGTTTATAATTATCCCTGCGAGGTTAGAGAGGGCGGAAGGCTTTGCGATATTGCCCCAACAATGCTTAAAGTTATGGGACTTGAACAGCCAAAGGAAATGACAGGCGTTTCAATTATCAAATAAACAGAATAAGTAAAGCTTAATTCAAGCAAACAAAGCTCCGTAGAAGCTTATAGCTTCTACGGAGCCCTTTTGTTTTGCCTTCTTTGATTTTCAGCAAAAGCCTTTTCACCCGGCGATGCCTGTCGGCATTTAAATGAAAAATTCGGTTTATTATAATTTATGTTGCCGTTTTTCCGTGCTTGCTTATTGCTCTATGGCGGCCCTTCGAGTGTTTGTGTTCTTGATTTCCTCGTAGGTTTTTTCACTGAATTTCTTTTCTCTGTCGTAGGTATAGAGTCCGTTTTGCTCCTGCTCCACATCATAAAGCTGTGTATAACAAAATCCCAACATACACCTGTTGTCAAGAATGGCGTCGGTTAAGCCTTTATAGCGTTCAAGCCATTTTTCCTCGGTTTGCACATCGTCGCCGTAGCCCCACGATTTATATTGCCTGTCAGATTCCCACTTGATTCCACCGTATTCACTTATAAATACAGGCTCTCCGTTGTATTTCTGCCGCCCCGGATTGTCCTGCAAAACATGTTCGTAAAGCTTGCCGTCTGTAACAATACCTTCATAGCTTTTTCTAAATTCCTCAAATTCGCCCCGATAATCGTGCACATCGTAAATATCGGTTACAACATGAAAATTGCCGCTTGTGTCTATACAGGGCCTTGTGTGGTCGAATTCCTTTGTGTATTCATAAACGGTTTTGAGTAACGGGTCATATTGCTTTCTGCCCCTGAAATTCCATGTTTCATTAAAAGGACACCAGCCGATAATTGCAGGGTGATTATAATCACGCCGCAACGCTTCGCCCCATTCGTTAAGGAAAATATCAACCGCCTTTGGATTTGAATAATCAAGCCCCCAGTTGGCGTATTCGCCCCATACCATATATCCCATAAGGTCGCAGAAATACAGAAAACGCGGATCAAAAACCTTTTGATGAAGCCGAGCTCCGTTAAAGCCGAGTGCCATTGAAAGCTCAATATCCCGCATTAATTCCCCGTCATTTTCAGCGGTGTATATTCCTTTTCTGTAAAAGCCTTGGTCAAGCACTGTCCTTTGAAATACGCTTTTGCCGTTCATCATAAATTTGAATCCGTCAAGGGAAACATCTCTTAAACCGAAATAACTGCTCACCTTGTCGTTGCCGAATTTTATTTCTAAATCATAAAGCACGGCGTTTCCAAGCTCCCAAGCCTTGATGTCGCTTATGGGAATTTGAACGATAACAAAATTCGATGCTTCTTCTATGTGCTTTTCGCCCACATTCCTTTCATCAAGATATGCGTTTATTTCAAGCCTTCCTTTTCCGCATAAATCTAATTCAACGGTTATGTTTCCGTGCTTTAAAGAGGGGGTAAGCTTAAAATTTTTCACATAATCAAGCGGAGCGTATTCAATATAAACACTTTGCCAAATTCCGGTGGTTCTTGTGTATGAACAGGCATAGGATTTATTTCTGTCGCTTTGCTTTCCGCTTGCAATAAGGCCGTCTCTGGTGTTGTCCTCGCAAAGTATATATAATTCGTTTTCTCCGTCAACGGCAAATTCGGTTATGTCAAAGCACATAGGCGTGTAGCCGCCCTTGTGGCTGCCCACCGGCTTTCCGTTGAGTATAACAGTGGTTTTGTAGTCAGCGGCACCGATATGCAAAAACACCCTGTTTCCGTTTGGGGTAATATTTACACGCTTTTTGTACCAAACACGGTTTAAAAAGCCTGTGTATCCGATTCCCGAAAGAGTGCTCTCAATACAAAACGGAACATTTATTTTGTGCGTGAAAACCGATTGCCTGTAAAAATCCAAAATCTCCTGCTCGTTCAGGAATTTGTAGCATTTGACTGCTTTCTTGCAAAATCCAAAGTCCCATTCGCCGTTCAGACTTTGCCAGCTTTCCCTTTCGAAAATAGGATTAGGATGTAAACTGATGCTTTTCATTTGCTAACTCCTTAAAAATATTCTCTTGATGTTGATTGTACTATAATCCCGTGCTGATTACAATATTTTATTCTCACTTTTGTTTTGAATATAATTTTTAAATGCAGTTAATAAGGTAAGAAAAACAATGCACTGTGTATATACCTGCATCATAGCATAAGTGAACGGGATTTTTGTATTCAAATAGTTCCCGCCATAAAGCAAAAACGCCCAAAAGCCTTGTGCTTTCAAGGCTTTTGGGCGTTTTTCATTTTGTTATTTCGGTTGATAATAAAAACTATTTCACCGTGGATATATAATCTATAATCTGCTTTCTTATGGGTTCAAGCGGCTTTGGAAATTTGAAGCCGAAACAAATGTTACGCCAATGATTTTAAAATTCAACCGTAATTGTCGTGCCTTCATTAAGCTTGCTTTCAAGCTTGATTGTACCGCCGTGATAGGCTGCGGCGTGTTTAACGATTGAAAGTCCGAGTCCTGTGCCGCCTGTTTCCTTGGAATGGCTCTTATCAACACGATAGAACCGCTCAAAGCCGTCTGTTGCAACCGATTCTTTCTTACTGTTACAACCTGTAAACCTCTTGAAATCATTCCCACTCTGCAACAACGATGTGATTCTAAACTTTTTTGTTTAGAAATTTTATCTTCTTTTGTTCTTGATTATTTGATGTATCCATATTATCCATCGTTGCCGATATACTGTTATCATTTTGTTATCAACCTTGATAACAGCCATAATATTTCACAATCTGTTGTTAAGTTCATTATAACAGATAAGACATAACGACGCAATAAAAATTCAAAAAAGCATTTAAAAACCTACTCTAATATGTCAGCATTTTAAGGCTCTGAAACCCGCATAAATACTGCGTTTCAAAATGTCAAAAAGGAAGACAAAGTGTATAAAAGCTCAAACATTAATAACTATCCCTTTGTTCACTATATCGTTTGTGAAGTCTTGTGGAACTTAGTTTGTGAAACAGTGAATGTGTTATAAATTGTAGTTGCCTACGCTCATCAATGCATTCTTGTAACTGCAAGGATAGTTTCTCGTCATAATCGGTATCATCGAGCTTTGATATGATAATCTTTTCTGCAACATGGATTCTATTGCATTCTTTATATGCTATCATCTCCTCAGCTATTTTAAGAAAGGCAGGTATAAACGCACAAATCAACAGAAAATAATTATCAAATTTAAAAATGCATATTGCGAACACTATAAAAACAATAACTGAAAAAGCACAACTGTATTTTGAGATTTTTTCATCAAAGCCACAGTTTTCTTTTTGAGCAGTCTTTATTTCCTCCTGAAATGTCATGCTGTCATTTAATATGTACCAATCTTTAACGCCTTTATATTTATCCGTACCACTGTGAGAAATCTGCTTTTCATATGTTTTTCTATGGTGTTTTGAAACGAAATCACGATAACTCAAGAGATTGGCAACATCATATCCATTGTAGACAGATTTATGTTTAAAGCCAAAAAGATTACAGTCGATATATGTTCTTATACCTGCAGCAAGTTTAATGATTTTTGTTCTACTATAATCAATTACTGCTCCGATGATTGTAATTATAGCTGTAACATATGCAATCATTGTTGGGTGCTTTCCTTCATCAAACCATCCGACAAGAATTAATATAAGCATAAGGAGCCAAGATAGAATTCCAAATAGCTCTGCTGTATTATAAGCATGGCGTGCAGAATATTGTAACGATAAATACTCTTTATTGTTTTGTTTCTCTTTGATGCTCATTAATTACTCTCTCCATATGCTTATAATCTTGTTTTGCCTGCCGAACTACGCTCTCGTCCAAAAACAAAGTTTTTATATTAGGATGACAATTCCGCGTTTTACAGTTGCTACCACAAGGACAAGGCAAATGCCCGCGATATTTATAATTTCTTAAGGAAATACTTTGCAGTAATAAATAAACCTTGACGTAATCTTCTATACCGGTAATTTCCCTATATGAATCCAGCACTCCATCCAATCCGTGTTTTCTGTCTTCATAAGGAAAATATCCAAACCGTTCATAATACTCATAAGAGAAAAAGTATGGTTCAATAAAATCAACATACAACCTAACGAGCGAACAATCCTTTGATTCGGCAATTTTTAAATCAATAGGCGTTGATAAACAAAGCATACCATTAGAGTACTTGTGTATATAGTCGGATTTTAAAGCGCCTTTCGTCTCATACACTTCAGAAAAGAATGGAGATTTGTAATCAACCACTATTTTAATATGGTAGGTATTGTTGATATAGAAACCCTTATCATGAATCTCTACAGTGATTTCACCCTTGATAACATTGTCCAAACAGCTTAATCCTGGTTGCAACTTCAGTAGCTCATCAATTTTAAGGTTCATAAGTTATTGTGCTCTCCAAGGCTTGTTATGTGCGGTTATGCTAACTGGTGATGAACGTTGGGGTATATACTTCTTACCACTGTCTGTTCTGCTTAACATAGATTCCCCGAAAATGTTAATAACACCTACATTATTATCGGCATTGTTTAATGAATTGAAATCCTGTAAAACAGCATTTATCCAATTGAAGAAATATGTAACATTCTTTGAGTTTTCGTTCCAACTATCAGCGAGATTGTCATCCGGATTTGAGGGATTTGCTATATTCCATTCTTTTCCGTCACACCGTATTAATGTTTTTAACGGCTGAACGCTCTTAAAGAGGATATGGTTCTCGCGCAGTAGACTGTAACCAGCAAGCTCGTTTACAACATAATCTAACAACTCAAATGTATTATAATGAGTCGGAGCGTTTTTCGCTATGGTTGTAGCTAATGTCGCTATTATTACGCTCTTAACCTTATAGTCTTTGATTTGAGGTTTGTTAAAGTATTCATTGTTATGCACCTTCAGCAATTGAATTACCCGTTGTAACGGAGTTCGTATTAATGGTTTGGGAATGTCGTCTGCTGTAGTATAAGCTGATCTGTTTTCTAACAGAAGCCGATTAACATTAGTGTGAACACCGTAATCTATGAATTTTTGATTCACGGATTCAAACCAAGATTGATATCCCTTTGGATTGCTACTTCCCCAGTCGGAAGCCTTGTCCGTGGTTATCGCAATCGACGTATCACAAAGGTCTGGATGCAAACTACGAGATTTCATAGATATGATTCTATCTGGCGTCTCGTGAACGGAAGGAACAAGGTCGATACTGAATCCGACACCGTTAACATCACTATAATTAACGGTGATACATTCGTCATAAAAGTCTAATCTTGGTGAATATCGTCCGTCTGATTTTAAAGCGTCTTTCAACTCCTCGTAAAGTGCATCTGGTGTAATGTCATTTTTGTTATAGTTAACCTCGCATATCACATCTAAGTCATAATCCGCTTGTCTTTTGCGAACTTGAGGCTTAACTACCGTGCCGATCGAAAATGAACCCTGGGGATAAAGATGTGCATCAATACCTTTATCGTCAAGGAATTTTGCAATCGCTTCGTATTTTTCCACTGCGTTATTATACATAGTTGGAGTAATATCTAACCCCTCAACTATTTTAAGTATATCTTCTCTTCTCTCTCTGATAACATCACTGTTCATAATTTGAACCTCCTGTAATTTTACAAAAATATTACATTGCGTTTGTTTTTCTTGTATATTACTTCTGGATGTGTTATCATTATTAATGACGTTGGATGTTAACTCATCCAGAAGCATTATCAATTACTCGTTTCGATTAATTGGTGATGCTTTTTTTATCATAGCTTTAACCTGCCTTTCTTAATTCGCTATCAATTATTTCTCCTTGCTAAATCTAACAAATCAACAAAATAATACAATCTGTTTCGCTTTCTATCGTCTCCGGACAAAATGTGCACATCCTCCAAAGTGTCAAGATATCGCTTTGCTTGACCTATAGTAACGTTGATTCTTTCTGATAAATATGTTGATGTAAGAATAGGGTGTGTAAACAAGCAGTCTATTATTAAATCAAATTTTGGGCTATTAATTGTATTCTGAAGCGTTAGCTTGGTCCTTTTATATAAATCATTGAGAGACTCGATATAATCAATGTGTTTAGTTGCCTGCACAATACATTTCTTCAAAAAGAATTTAATCCACTCGTCATAACTGTTATTGCGCGAATCTGTAAGCTTACTGTAGTACACACTTTTATCTTGGCTTATTGCTTCACTTATATAGAAAAAAGGAGCATTAATGACTTTTGCTTTATATAAATACAAGGTTATAAGTAATCTTCCAACCCTGCCATTGCCGTCGTCAAACGGGTGAATTGATTCAAATTGAGAATGAATAATAGCAGCCTTTATTAATGGGTTAATTCCATCATTACTGTCATTCATATAATCTATCAATTCGTCCATATACTTTTTCGTTTCGGTATAAGCCGGTGGAATATATACGGTCGTGCCATAACTATTAACGATTTTATTGTTCTCTGTTTTATATTTTCCAAGTGTATGTATTTTGCTTTTGGGAAGTATACCGTTAAGCATTATCCTATGAAGATTTTGCATGAACCTGTGAGAGAAATTTTCATTTTTTAAGTACTCTGTCGCATATACAATTGCACGAGTATGATTATTAACTTCAATTCTTACTTTATTAGTAGTGTTCCTTTGGCTGATATCATCTTCAAACAAATCGCTAATTGTCGTTTGCGTTCCTTCAATATACATTGAAGATGCAGCCTCTTTTTTGTGTAGCAATGGGATTAGTATACTGTTAAACTGGTAACTGGAAATCTTGCCTTCAAGTACGCCTAAATACTTTGATGCCATAAACAATTCGTTTAAAAATTCGTTTGCATTATAGTCTTCAAGTCTTTCATCAATAAATTTAAGCGTTCCCATATTACGCAACTCCTTAACCTTTTTCATCTATCATTATAGCGATTATTTTTTATTTGTCAATAGCTTTACCTGCATTTTTATATGATTTATGCAGGTATGTTAATAAATTCTTTGTTTTGCGTGCGTTTTAACAGTTATCGTTTGTTCAAGAGGTCTTCTGTCAGTATAGCTTGCATAATATATATTTAATGCAGAAATGAGGGTAGCAATGGTTTCATTGCTACCCTCAATAATTGCTCCTAAATGCTTATATAAATTGTCTGTTCCTACTTGATTCTGTTTTGAATATCCTCAACTGAAGGCAATTGCTTCTCAAGTGTTTCAGGAAGCCGGCTCGTAATCTTGTACTCACTAACGCCAATGGGTTTTGACATGTCACGCAGCGAATATTCTGCAACAACATCATTTTTGCTCTTGCAAAGCAGTAAGCCAATGGAAGGATTGTCCTGCTCAGTTTTCACGATATCATCAACTGCTGACAGATAGAAATTCAATTTGCCTGCATATTCGGGCTTAAAATCGCCTGTTTTTAGCTCAATTACCACATAACAATGTAGGTTAATATTGTAGAACAGCAGATCAATGTAAAAATCATCTCCGGCTACATTCAGATGATATTGATTACCTACAAAGGCAAAGCCTGTGCCGAGTTCAAGTAGAAGATTAGTTACATCTTGCACAAGTGCGTTTTCAATATCCTTTTCAATCATATCCTCTTTGAATGGGATAAAATCAAAAATGTACGGATCCTTCATCGTTTGAACAGCTAATTCGCTTTGCGGTGAGGGCAAACGGCTCTCAAAATTTGAAATCTTATCTGCTTTTACCTGACGCTCATATAATCCGCTTTCAATCTGATGAACGAGCACATTTCGTGACCAACCGTTTTCAATTGATTTCTTGATATACCAAGTCCTTATATCAGCGTCATCAAATTTATCCATAAGGACAATATTGTGTCCCCACGGAATTTGTGCAACAACCTGTTGCACAAATTCTTCATCAGGATATAATTCTGCAAACTTTGCCATGTACTTTAAATTTCTAACCGAATAGCCTTTTGAATTCGGAAATTCCAAAGCGATATCGGTTGACAAATTTTCAATGAATTTATTGCCCCATGTCTTGTGGTTGTTAATAATTTTACCGATATTATAGTAGAGAATAATCAACTCTTTATTTACACTTGCAGTAGCTTTATATCTTGCATTTGCTATTTCTTGCTTTATTGATTCAATAGTTTCGAGATATTCATTGTTATTAACTAACATAATCTTTCTCCTTTATTATGCTATTATGCTTATTTAATATTTTATCATATTTACAACATATTTTCAATTCGCAAATAATTTATAATACATCATAAAGGTTATATGTCTGGAATTGCAGCTTATATTTTTATCACAACATCTTATCTATTCTATCT
>UQSH01000018.1 GCA_900543795.1 uncultured Oscillospiraceae bacterium
GTAAATTTATATATTAACCTATATTTTATAATATATTTATTTTTTTTTCAATAGAATATTGCAAATATACGGCTATCATATTTCCCTTGCAGGATAATCACATCGAAAACAGCAGTACGCCTTTTTGTACTGTTTTATAAAAAGCATTGTTCTTTATTAAAAAATATGATAAAATGGCAGTACAAACAAAATTTGAAAAGGAGAAAAAATGGATTATTTATTATATATTTTGCTCGGTGCTTCAATTATACTTTCTGCCGCCGGCATAATTATTTCGGTAAAAAATAAGCCTGAAAAAAATAACGATATTGCACTGCTCGACCAAAAGCTTGAGCTAACCTCACGGCAAACAAACGAGCAACTCGGTATGCTTTCGCAGAAAATGCAGGAGCTGACAGATAAGAATTATGAGCAGCTTATAAAGCTTAACGAAGCCTTTAACGATAATACTGAAAAGCAGACTGCCCGTGTTCAGCAGGCGGTTTCTCAAATGCAGGAGGGCAATGAAAAGAAGCTTGAGGAAATGCGCAAAACGGTTGATGAAAAGCTTTCGGAAACTCTTAATCAGCGTCTTAATGCGTCTTTCAGAACTGTTTCGGAGCAGCTTTCAAATGTGTATAAAAGCCTCGGCGAAATGAAGGAGCTTTCGGCAGGAGTAACGGATAATGTTAAGGGGCTAAACAGAGTGCTCACTAATGTTAAGGCAAGGGGAACATGGGCAGAGGTTCAGCTCGGCAATATCCTTGATGAAACAATTCCGGGTATGTATGATAAAAATGTTAAAACAAATCCTGCATATAACGGTCAGGTTGAGTTTGCCGTTCGTATTCCGAATCAGGATAATAACGAAATAACATATTTGCCGATAGATTCAAAATTTCCTATGGAGGATTATGTGCGCTTAACAAATGCCGCAGAGGCGGGCAATGCAGAGGAGCTTGAAAAGGCCAAAAAGGCTCTTGAACAGAGAGTAAAAGAGGAAGCACGCCTTGTTAAGCAATATGTTTCAACTCCGCAAACAACGCCGTTTGCAATTCTTTATCTTGCAACGGAGGGGCTTTATGCTGAAATAACATCAAGCCAAAGCAGAATAACGGAAAGGCTCCATTCAGAGGGAATAATGCTTGCAGGGCCAAGCACAATAACTGCACTTCTTAATTCGCTTGCCATGGGCTTCAGAACAATTGCCATCAATAAAAAGGCAAATGAGGTTTGGCGTGTGCTCGGAGCGGCAAAAACGCAGTATGAAAAATTCGGCGATTTGCTTGCTAAGGCTCGCAAAAAGGTTGATGAAGCGGGCAAGGCACTTGATGAGGCAGATCATCGAAACTCAATTATTCAAAAAAATCTTCGCAATGTTGAAACGCTTGAAAGCTCGCAGGCAGACACCCTCCTCGGCTTGGACGAATGATTATTTGCAATCAGGGACTGTACCTAATTGTAAATTGGTGTAATATAGCAATATATAAATAGTATAAAATCTAAAGGGAATTATATCACAAAAAACGACTGCAAACTTAACTATTTTGATGTTTGCAGTCGTTTATTTATTTCTGTTTTTGATTCTTATGTGGGTTATTAGTTAATCCTAAAATATAATCGGTTGTTGTATTGAAATATTTTGCAAGCTCACATAATGTTTTTAGCGGTATGTCTCTTTGGCCGTTTTCATATCTTGAATAGCACACCTGCGAACAATTAAGAAATCTTGCGATTTCTTTTTGAGTTATATCTTTGTCTTCTCTAATATCTTTAAGCCGTAAGTTCATATCATCACCAAATTTATTATATCCAAACCAAAATGGTATATTGACAAATATACCGAAATGGTATATAATGAACATACAGTATATTAAATATTTTTTTTGGAGGTAATAAATTATGGGTTTATTTGAGAGTAAGGCTGAAAAAGAAGCTCGTGCGGCAGCAGCACAACAGGCTCGAGATAAACAAAAAGAGTTATTTGAAAAATCGGAAATAATTAAACTTATACTTGATTCTATTCAAGAAGAAGATAATGAGTGGCTAAGATCTCGTCAAAACTATTATGATTCCGGTGAGAGAATTGTATATGTATTTCCGGATCTGTTTTCTGTTGATTGGAGAGAATCAAAAGTTGTTCAAATTCAAACACAGGCGGGGGTAACGGATGAGTGGGATTCCGAGTTAGTAAAGTCATTTAATTTCGCTTATACCTCATTTGGATATGTACCAGTAGATAAGGATGTATTAGAATCATGGGCCAGTGTAGTTCAAGAGCAATTAAATCGTAATCTTCCTAATTGTACTTTTGATTCAATAAGAAGCTTTCAAGGCAGAAATGCACGAAATGAAAAATGCTGGGGTTATAGGTTTGTATATAAATTACCGAACATCAATTATAAAAGATGGTATTAATTTAAGTTTAATGAAATAATCAGAAAAAAACAAACAAAAAAAGAATGGCGTTGATTAATTATATCAAAAAGCAAGGGAGGTGGATTTATGGATTGTCCGCATTACCAATATAGGAGCGGGGATTATTACTGTGATTTATGCCAAAACTGTGTAAGCGAGGCAAAGCACGATAATTACTGCACCGACTACAACGGCACAAATTATCAAAATTGTGATACTTATAAAAGATATTCGTAAAAAAAGGGGCTGTTTTTTTACAGCCTCTTTTTATGTGTATTCTGTTAGTTTTGCGGGGGCTTTTCGGTTATGAAAACTCTGAAAAGCGGCAGGCAGGAGGTAAAGAATTTTTTGTATGCCTCACAATAGTCTGCGCTTTGCTGCGTTCTTTTGCAGCCGCCTGCTCTACACATGGGATAAACCTTGCAGACCTTGCATTTATCGGGAATTTCAAGGCTTTCGCAGATGAAATCCTTTGCCGTTTTCGAATCTGCCATAGTCTGAAAATCTGTTTCGTTAACATTTCCGAGCAGATATTCGTCTGTGCAATAGAAATCGCAGGGATAAATATTTCCGTTGCTTTCCGAAACAAACTGATGCGAGCAGTGCCCCATCATTCCGCATTGCTCCGTTTGCTGACCGAGAAACATTCTAACCCAGTTATCAAACTGACGAACGCTTATATACTGATGGCGAACATAATCCTTAACATAAAGGTTAAACACCTTAATAAGAAAATCGCCGTACTGCTCGGGTGTCATATAAAGCTCGCTCTCCTCGTTTGAGCCGAACGGACGCAGACAGGGGATAAATTGAAGATACCTAAATCCCTTTGAACGAAAATATTTATATATTCTCTCTGAGTTTTCCGCACAGTATCCCGTTAAAACCGTTAATATGTTAAACTCCGCACCGTTTCTTTTAAGACATTCTGCGGCGTTGATTATCTGATAATAGGAATTAGTTCCCGAGGGCTTTTTTCGGAATTTGTTTCCGATATAGTCGCCGTCAAGCGAAAGACCTACAAGAAAGCCGTTTTTCGCAAAAAATGAAGCCCATTTATCGTCAATCATAGTTCCGTTTGTTTGGATACTGTAAAACACACGGCTGTTTTTTACATTGTATTTTTTAACGGCTTCAACAAAATATTCAAAATAATCATATCCTGCAAGAGTCGGCTCGCCTCCCTGAAAGGCAAAAGCCGCCGGCTCACCGTTTGCAAATTCAAGAGCCTTTCTTATGAGCGTTTCGGCTGTTTCCTTTGCCATAGTGCCAAAACCGAGATGTTTCCTATGCTCGGAAACATCTCGGTAGAAGCAGTACTCACAAGAAAGATTGCAAAGCGATGACGCAGGCTTTATCATCAATGATAAAGGTGGCATTTCATCACAATCCTTTGTGTAACGGTAATATCTGCCACGATGAAGCGTGGTTGGGCTTATTACCATTACCCTATGTGGTTTTATTTTTCGTTTTTAATAATACCTCTGCGGTTTTCCTTGAAATTCTGCTGAATTTCATCAAGCTTTTCGTGGAACTCATCGGCAATTTCCGGATAAACAGTTGTGCGGTTGTAGTTTTCACCGTGGTCATCTGTTAAAATATGGAGCCAATTCTTGCGGTATTTATCAAAGAATGCAGAGTTATCGTTCTGAATCTTATCAAAATACTTAAAGGTTATGTATTCGTTATTTGTAAGAACATCATAGTCATAATCGGGATACTGCTCCAAAACGCTGTCGGTTGAAACTGTATACTGAATAGCCTTAATATCCTCACGCTTCATATGAAGAATCGGGTGCTCTTTGGTGTGAATAACATCATCGTTTTTAAGAAGAGAAGCCATTGAAACACCGTCGATAATTCTGTCCTCGGGAAGATAATTTTCAACTGTTCCGCCCTTGCCGGTAATTCCGCAAAGCTCAACAAGAGTAGGATAGAGGTCAACAAGCGTTGCGCTCTGTGTTCTTGTTGTTGTTTTGTCGCCGAGAGCGCCGTTATCGTTATCCCATCTAATCATAAACGGAACCTTCTGTCCGCCCTCATAGGCAAGGTATTTACCGCCTCGAAGGTCTGCTGTTGAGCCTTCAAGAGCAGGTCCGTTATCACTTGTGAAAACGATAATTGTGTCTTCAAGAACTCCAAGCTCCTCCATTGTGTTGAAAAGCTCACCGAGATATGTATCAAATTCGGTTACGCAGTCAACATAGGTTCCCATACCGCTAACGCCGTCAAAATCATCGCCTGCATAAACAGGAGCGTGCGGCCACGGAGAGGTGTAGTAAGCAAGGAAAGGAGAATCAGACTGAGCCTGCTCGGTAACCCAAGCGGTAATTTCATCGTGAATCCATTTTGTTGCCTGAGACTGATCTTTAAGCTCATCTGTTCCGTGAGCGATTGTGTACTGACCGCCCTCCTCACGAACATGATAGAACGGATTCATATCGTTAACATAATGGCTTCCGTAGAAATAATCAAAGCCCTGATTTGTAGGAAGATATTCGCCGTAATCGCCGAGATGCCATTTTCCGAAAAGACCTGTTGAATATCCTGCGGCTTTAAATGTTTCTGCAACGGTGATTTCATCGCCGAGCATACCGTCTGCATTTGCACCGAGCTCAACAGAGTTAAATACTCTTGTTGAAGCAAAGGGTGAAAATGTGTCAACGGTAGGATAAATAACATTGTCTGCATAGCCTCTGTAAGGATATCTGCCTGTCATAGCGGCAAATCTTGCAGGTGAGCAAACGGAATATGATGAATAGAAATTCTCAAAGTTAAGACCGTTTTCGCCTATGCTGTCAATGTTCGGCGTGTTATAAATAGAGCCGTTGAGCGAAACATCTCCGTATCCAAGGTCGTCCATAAGAATAACAAGAACATTTGGATTTTCTTTTGTTGCATTTTTGTCAATATTATTAAGATAATCGTCCTGTCCTTCCCACATTCTTTCGGTGTTCGGCTTTGAGCGAAGATTCATTGTAAGAACATAGAAAATGCTTGTGCCAACAAGAAGAACGCTGAGCACGCCTGAAAGAATTTTCTTTGCGGCGCCTTTTTTAAATGTGCGGCGGGCAACAAAGAAAAGTCCCCAAAGGCAAATTGTGCAGGGAAGAACCAAAAGAAGATTTCCAAGCAATCTTGTGCCGATGTTTCCTGTGCCTGTAAGCCACGGATGGTCAGCAGAGCTGAAGCCTGCAAGACCGCTTGTGAATGCACCGAAGCCTGCGTCTGCTCCCCAAATTACATAATAAA
The DNA here is from genome assembly GCA_900543795.1 of uncultured Oscillospiraceae bacterium. Classification (GTDB taxonomy): domain Bacteria; phylum Bacillota; class Clostridia; order Oscillospirales; family Acutalibacteraceae; genus Eubacterium_R. Next base: position 5,650 of record UQSH01000018.1, read on the forward strand.
CAACCATACCGATACAAGAGGCGGCATAGCCGTAAATCATAGGAGCATAAACCTTTTTCTTGATTATTAATGCAAGAACGATAACGGCAGACATTATGCAGCAGTATAAAACCGAAACAAGTGCCATTATGTTAAGCCTAACAATCAGAGTTGCAATAGCAATTCCGATACCCAAAGCCATAAGGATAATCGGAAAAACCTTTTTACCTGTGTCAAGTGAAATTTGTTTTTTCATAGGTAAATTTTCTCCTTTCAAATAATCATTTTAATTATAATTAACATCTATTGCATTGTCAAGTTACAATAAGATTAATATGTGTATAAATATTTATAAAAGCTTTAATAAAAGCACTAAAATAATAGCTGCCGCCATGCAGGCGATGATTTTTATTGCTCTGTGAACTGCGTCATAAACATTTGTAGGCATAATTTGAAGCAGGGCAAATCTTGCCTTTTCCTTAACCCTTTTGCCAACTATATCACGGTATCTTAAATCATAGGTTTCAATCGTTGAATTCCTTTTAAGCTTTATAATTCTTACACCTCTGTCAAGCCCCGGTCCGTAAACATGAAAGCCTGCGCCCTGTGTGTAGCCAAGGTCAACACCGTCAACCGTTCCGTTAAAGGAGTTGTTGTGGTCGTGGCCGAAATAAATGCCCTTGATGTCTCCCTTTTCGGTCATTGCCTCAAATTCTCCGCTGTTTTCCATCGGGTCGGCAGGGGATTCCTTCATAAAGCCGTCTTTATTTACCTTGCTTCTGTCTAAAACATACCACTTTCCTGCGTGGTTTCTAAATCCCTGAACGGCGCCCTTGCTCCTTTTGTTTGATTCAATAAGCAGCTTCGTTATTTCAGGCACGGGAATATGCTGAATAACAACAGACGGAATAACATGCGAATAATTTTTTTCGTATTCATCACGCACTTTTTTATACCATTCAATTTGATTTTTATGAACATTGTCGTAGCCGATTTTAAGGCTTGTATGGCTATCAATAAGATAAAGCAAAAAAGCAGGCCTGTCGCCGTCTGTTATCTCTATAACCTGATTTGCGCAGCCGTCGCATTCATCATTGCTTTCGCCGATAAAGCAAGGGAATTTTTTATAAATTTCAAATTGCTCTTCGTTTGTAAGACCAACCTGTCTGTCATGATTTCCGAAGCAAATTGCAAAGGGTATGCCTCTTGAAAAAGCAGGCTCGCAAAGCTTACGCAAAATCTCTTCAACCTTTTTCGGATTGCCGTTAAAGCTTGATTTACCCCAAATCTGATCTCCCGAATAAACTATCAAATCGGGCTTTTCCTTTTCTATCGCCGTGTTGATAAGCGCAAGCGTGTCCGGGCTGACCCTTGAGCCCTCCTGCGTGTCTGCTATCTGCAAAATTTTAAAGTCCTCATTTTTAAATTTAAGCTTCATATTGTTCGGTGTCCTTTATCATTTGTATATAATTAAGCGCTTTAAAGCCCAATCTTTTGTAAAGCGCTCTTGCTCCCTCGTTGTCGGGCTCTGTTTCAAGTCGAAACCGTTTTGCAGGATATTCCTTTTGAATAAATTTAAAAAATTGAGTTCCTAAGCCGTTCCCTTGAAATTCAGGGCGAATGTAAAGCTCCTCAATCCAAACCGTTAAGCCTCCTGCCTCCTGTGAAAAGGCTTTGGCAATAAGTGCATATCCGACTGCTTCTTTGTTGTGCTCAATTATGAAGCATTCGCAGTATTCCTTTGAGCGCATAAGCTCTTTAAAGCAGGCACGCCTGTTTTCCTCGGGGATTGTGTGCAAAACCGCATCGGAATTATAGAATTCCTCCGTCATTGCCATATAAAGCTGTTCGTCCGCCTTTGTTAGCTTCCTTATCATTTTTGTTCCTTTCAAAAAGAGAATGTATTTTAAAAGCCCCGTTCCTGTGAACGAGGCTTAATACGGAGCCTTAACAATTATATCCGTATTTTTCTGTCGAGCCGCTGATTTAAGATTGGCACAAGACTTTATAACGGATTTGGTGTCGAGCTCCTCGACTGGTGGACACGAAGGGAGTCGAACCCTCGGCCTCTGCAATGCGAATGCAGCGCTCTCCCAACTGAGCTACGCGCCCGTTGGGTATTATCATATCATCTTTCGATAATTTTATCAAGTATATTTGCAGTTGGAATTTTAGTTTTTTCACTGCCGAAGCAAAATAAAAAATATTTTAAACTGTTCTCCCGAATTTTATCAGCCGTTGGCTTCAAAATTCGGAACCTCGTTTCTCGTCCCTTCTTAAAAACAAAAAAACAGGCACCGCCTGTTTTTTAGTTTTTGGTCCACCCGAAGGGACTCGAACCCCCAATCTTCTGAATCGGAATCAGATGCATTAGCCATTGTGCTACGGGCAGCTATTGATTTGTTTTGAATTATTTTATATTTTACTACCTTAAAAGTATTGTTGTCAACCAAGTTTTGTGATATAATGAAAAAACAATGATATTTTATGAGGTTAATTACTATGCTCAATCTTATTCCGAAGCCCGTCTATGCCAAGGAGGGCGTTGGCAGCTATGCTCTGCCGGATAATGCGGCGGTATATTCCGAAATTGATTTGCCTCTTATTAAGAACAAGGGTGCAGAGGATTCCTGCATAAAGATTTTTAAAGATTCAAATCTTGCAAAGGAAGAATACTATCTCACAATAAATGATAACGGGGTGCTGATAAAGGCTTCCGATGCTGCGGGATCGTACTATGCGCTTCAAAGCGTTCGTATGCTCGGCAGGCTTGACGAGGGCAAAAATGAACTTCCCTTTGTTGAAATTAAGGATAAGCCGAAATATTCGTGGCGCGGTTTAAGCCTTGATGAAAGCCGTCATTTTTTCGGCAAGGAAAATGTAAAAAAATATCTTGACGATATGTTCCGCCTCAAGCTCAATGTTTTTCATTGGCATTTAACAGATGACCAAGGCTGGCGTATTGAGATAAAGAAATATCCTCTTTTAACCGAAATCGGCTCAAAGCGTGCTTATACTCATTTGGGCGGTTGGCATTGCTACCGAATTGAAAATAAGGAATACGGCGGCTATTATACGCAAGAGGATATCAGGGAAATTGTTGAATATGCGGCGCAGCGTTGCATTTCAATTCTTCCCGAAATTGATGTTCCCGCTCATTTTGCGGCGGCACTTGCGTCTTATCCCGAGCTTGCCTGCCGTAATATTAAAAGAGAGGTTTTCGGCGGCTTCGGAGGAATCGTTTTTGCTAAAAACAGAATTAAGGATTGGAACAGGCCGTGCTGTATGGGCAAAAAAAGCAGTCTTGATTTCATCTTTGATGTTTATGATGAGGCTTGCTCGCTGTTTCCGTTTGAATATTTTCATGTCGGCGGAGACGAATGTGATTTTTCCGAATGGAAAAAATGCCCCGACTGTCAGCGTGTTATGAAGGAAAACGGCTTCACAAATGAGCAGCAGCTTCAACAGAAGCTAACTAATGAGCTTTGCGTTTTTCTTAAAAAGAAGGGCAAAAAAATGCTTGCGTGGAATGATATTCTCAAAAAAGGATACGAGAATATAGATAAAGATGTTGTTGTTCAGCAATGGCTTCCCGGTCAGGATAAAAACACCGTTGCCTTTGCGGAAAACGGCGGAAAAATCCTTATGAGCAATCACAAATCCTTCTATTTTGATATGACATACGCACAGTATCCTCTTAAAAATACTTATGATTTTTCTCCGAAAAAATATAAAATACAGAATGAAAGCTGCCTGATAGGAATTGAAGCACAGGTTTGGACAGAATGGATAAGAACCTTTGATAAGGTTCAGTTTATGGCTCATCCCCGTATGGAGGCACTTGCCGAAACGGCATGGACTCCTGATTGTGAAAAGGATTTCAAGGACTTCTTGGGCAGATATGAGGGTTATAAAAGCGTTTATGCTTCTCTCGGCATCAATTTTGCGGCAGATGAAATCTGCATGCCGAAAAACAGAATTAAGCGCTCTTATATAGTTCGTAGGTTTTTCAGTGGAAATCCCGACTACGAATATAACAAAAATAACAAATTAAAGGAGACGAAAAAATGAAAATCAGCGAATTTCCAAGCGCAGTAATCAAGGAAAATGTTGATTACACCGTTAAAGAAATAACAAATGTAATCAAAAAATACGGACCGAGAGAATCAGGTAATGATGCTTGCTATGATGCAGAAAAGCACATCAAAAAGGAGCTTGATCAGTTTTGCGATGAAACACATTTTGAGGAATATAAAATGGCTCCGAAGGCATTTTTGCATTTCACAAAAACAGTTTCGGCAATCATTATTCTTGCGGTTGTTGCAGGCTTTATTTTAACATTTGCTCTAAATCTTGAAAATTTCTTCATTGCTCATTGCATAGTTGGAATTGTAACCGCAGGAGGCCTCTTCGTTACGGTGATGGAATTCCTTATGTATAAGCAGTTTCTTGACGGACTTCACAAAAAGGTAACAGGTCATAATCTTGTTGCTTCAAGGAAGCCAAAGGGCGAAATCAAAAAAAGAATAGTTATCAGCGGTCATATTGATTCTGCTTATGAATGGCGTCATATTTATTATTGCAAGGGCACCGGAATGAGCGTGTTTATGGGGGGAACAATCCTGGGCGCAATCGCTTCCTTTATTATTGCAGTTATCTGCGTTATTGCAAAATTTGCAGATATGGGTGCTTTCGGCGATTTTATGCTTAATTATTCATTCTATTTCAATATTATTACCGCTTTGTTTATGGTAACTCTTTTCTGCTTTGTTGATTTTAACACAATTTCTCCCGGCGCTAATGACAATTTAACGGGAACATATTCCGCAGTTTGCGCTCTTCGTATGCTTGATATGGCGGGCGTTGAGCTTGAAAACACAGAGGTTGTTGCTATGATAACAGACGGAGAGGAAGCAGGCCTCAGGGGTGCAAAGGCGTTTGCAAAGGACCATCTTGAGGAATACACAGACGGTGATGTTGAAACGGTTGTTCTTTGCTGCGATACCTTAACAGACCTTGAATATCTTAATGTTTATTCAAGAGATATGACGGGCACGGTTAAGCACGATCAGGCGTTCTCTCAGCTTGTTCTTGATTCCGCAAAGGAAGCAGGATATAACGACATTAAATTTGCAAATGTTTTCTTCGGCTCTTCGGATGCGGCGGCATTCACCCAAGCAGGAATAACGGCAACCTGCCTTGCCGCAATGGATCCGGCTCCTGCCGATTATTATCACAACAGGCGCGACAGCTACGACCGCCTTGTTCCCGAAGCAATCGAAACAGGCTATAAGGTTATCATTTCAACAATTCTTAATTTTGATGAAAAGGGCGCAAAAAATCAATAATATATATCGGTATATATAAAAGAAGCGGTGCAATTCTGCAAAGGAACTGCACCGCTTTTAATATGGAAATCAAATCACATCCTGATAAATAATTTCCATTTCCTGCTTATCGTCAACGGCAAAGTGAAAATTAACTCCCGTTTTTTCCGAAATCTGCGTAACTATATCCATAAAATCATTTATGCTCGTTTTTTTGCCTGAAATTATCTGCATTGTTGAATCAACGAAAACATCTGTTAAATCATAGTCGCTTGCGCAAAGTCCCGTAAGAAAGCCAAAAAATGCAACGGCGCTGTTTATATCGTAATCGGATATGTTTATCAAGCGAATATTTGAAGGCATTTCAAGATAAAGCTTGCTTGAACAGTCAATAAAAACAACATTGCCCTTGCTTTCCTGCGCCGTTGCGGCGGCGGCTTGCACTAAAACTCTTGTTTTTCCTATTCCGTTTATTCCGGTAATGTATTCAACCATATTTTTTACCCCCTAATATATTTCAAGCCCTGCCTGATATTAATAAGTATAGCAGTCAAATAATAATTCCTAACTAATAAAAAATGAATTTTAAGTTAAATAAATTTGAACAATAGTAAAAAAACAATCTGTTTTCGGCGAAAAGAGAAACAACTTGTTATTTTGCTTCGTTTGTTATATAATCATTCTGTAATAAAACTATTTTAAAAATATGTTAAGGAAAAATGCTTATGACAAAAAACAGAATTTTGTGGCTTGATATTGCAAGATGCCTTGCAATTTTATCCGTTTTGCTTGTTCACAGCGCAGAAAGCGGATATTCATCTCTTGGCATTGAAGAGCTTGCGGGGCTTGGTGCTCCGTCTGCGTGCTTTCGGGTTATCTGCTTTACGGCAGGCAGGCTCGGTGTTCCTGTTTTTCTTGCTATTTCGGGCTATCTCTTGCTTGACAGGGATTATTCAACCTCTGAAAAGATAATTAGGTTTTACAAAACAAATCTTCTTCCGCTTCTATTAACGGTTGAAATATGGGTTCTTTTGTATTATTTTAGTCAGGTTTTCTTTTCTTCTCAGGAATTCTCTTTAAGGCATTTAGTTGATAATATGCTTTTTATGAGAAAAAATGAATATTCTCATTTTTGGTATATGCCAATGATAATCGGATTGTATGTTGCAATTCCGTTTATTGCCCGTGCAATTAAAGGAATTAATGCAAAAGCGCTTATTGTTCCCTTTGCGGTGCTTTTCACCGTTGTGTTCGTTGTTAAAAGCCTTAATACATTTTATGATCTGCTTGAAATTGAAACGCTCTCTCCCGGAATAGATGTAACCTTTATCGGCGGAAATTACGGTGCCTATCTTCTTATGGGGCTTTTTTGCAAAAGGGGATATTTCAAAAGGCTTCCGTGCATTTTGCTTGCTTTTGGATTTCTTGTCTCCTGTGCCTTCTGCTGCTTCACCATGCTGTTTTCCGTTAAAAAGGGCTATGATTATCATTTGTGGTATGATTTTATCGGCGTTTTTGTTGCCTCGCTTTGTCTGTTTGAGCTTGTTTCACGAATTGAAATTAAAGGCAGCTCAAAGGCTTCAAGGGCGTTTGCGTATTCCGTATCGCTTCTTTCTCAATTAAGCCTCGGAATATATTTTATCCATAAGCCGATTTTGAATGTTGTCAGAGCTTATCTGTGGCATTTTATCACCTTGCGTCCCGTTTTAGCGGCTGCGGTGTTTGTATTAACATTTGCCGTAAGCTTTATTATCGCCTTTGTTATATCTAAAATTCCAAAGGTCCGCAAATGGCTTTTGCTAATTAAATAAACAAAAAATCCGACAGTTCAATACTGTCGGATTTTTTATATGATAGGCTTTCAGCAAATCATTCCGCATTCAATCCATCTCATAACAGAGGAATATTCCTCCTTGTATTCGTCAAGCCTTTCGGTGTTCGAATCAACAAATGCAAGAAATTCGTCTGTGTCCTCAAAATCAAAGGCAAAATCCTGTTCAAAATCGTATGTTGCGGTAAAAATTAAATCAAAAAGGTCGTCTGCCGAAAAGTCCTCAATCAGCTTGTCTGCAGTTATTTCCGTAAAATAATCAAGCCCGTTTTTAACGGTTGCTTCAAAATCATCCTCTGCAAAAATATTTTCGTTGCTTTCGCAAAATTCGTTTATTTCCTCTTCGCCTATTCCAAGGTTCGCAAGGTATTCAATAACATCTTCAAGCCCTGTTTCGTTAACCTCGTCATAAATTCTGTAATTAAATTCGCCAACAAGGTTTTGAAGAGACACAGCCTTGAAAACAGAATCTATTTCATATCCGCTCTCATCTGTAATCACAAAGCCGTCCTCTTTAAACTGCTCCCAAAAAAGCTCATAAAGAACCTTGTATTTCGGCTTTTCCCCAAAAATTGCCTCCGAGATGTAGGATTCAATGTCCATAAACCGTTTTCTCCTTTAAAAATCTTTTCATAATCATTATTGTAACTCATTATGTTAACATTTTCAATATTGCAATAAAAAATATAATGATATATAATTAAATCAGTTATATATCTTGGAGTGGTTTGATGACAGTTAAAATAAAAAGCAACGAGGTTTTCGTTGAATGTCTGCAAGAGGGGGCAATGCTTCATTCTCTCGTTAAGAACGGCAGAGAGTATCTTTGGCAGGGCGACAAAAGCTTTTGGGCAGGTCAGGCACCCGTCTGCTTTCCCATTGCAGGCGTTTTAAGAGACGGCAGGGCAGTTGCCTTCGGAAAGGAATGCTCTATGAAACGCCACGGCGTTGCAAGAATTAATCCCTTTAAGATTGAAAGCGTTGGTGCAAATTATGTTGCTTTTGTTCAAAATTCAAGTGAAAAAACAAAAGCCGAATTTCCATTTGATTACCGCCTTGAAATAAAATACACCGTTGTTAAAAGCACGGTAACAACTCAATATACTGTTTATAATACGGGCAAGGAGAAGCTTCCGTTTGTTATCGGAGGGCACCCCGCCTTTAATTGCCCCGTTGATAAAAATGAAGCTTTTGAGGATTATTCCGTTACCTTTGACAAGCCTATAAATGAGGAATGTCTGCGCCCCGATATTCATTCGGGACTTATTGATATTTCAAATCGCTTCAAGGTTTTTGACGCACCGGGCAGAATTGATATGAAGCATTCTCTTTTTGTTGATGACGCAATGGTTTTTGACGGCATAGAATCTAAATCCGCATTGCTTATCGGTAAAAATAAAAGGGGAGTTCGCCTTGATTATCAGGATTTTGATAATCTGCTTGTTTGGTCGTCTGCAAACGGCGGACCGTTTGTTGCGCTTGAGCCGTGGACGGGAATTTCAACCTGCTCCGATGAGGACTCTGTTTTTGAAAGCAAGCGAGGAATGACTGTTCTTGAAGCAGGCGAGCAGGCCTCCTTCAAATTTAAAATAACATTAATTTAGGTGAATTATGAATTACGGATTTTTCAGAGCGGCGGCGGCTTCGCTGAAATTAAAGCCTGCATGCCCAAGCTACAATAAGGAAGAAATCAAAAGGGCAATAGACCTTGCGTCGGAAAGGGGCGTTAAGCTTCTTGTAACTCCCGAGCTTTCCGTTACCGGCTACACCTGTGCGGATTTGTTTTTCTCAAATTCTCTTTTGAACGAAGCACAAAAAGCACTTGCCGAAATAACGGAATATACAAAGGGCAAAAATATTGCCGTTTTGGTCGGCATGCCCGTTCGGTTTTACAATAGCCTTTATAACTGTGCGGTCGTTGTAAATAACGGAGAAATAGCGGGTGTTGTTCCGAAGCGTAATATTGCAAACTATAATGAGTTTTACGAAAAAAGATGGTTTGCCTCAGGCAGTCAGTTTGAAGCCTGCCAACCTATCAAGCTGTGCGGATTTGATACGAAAATAGGCAGTCAGATTTTTGATTTGTCAAACGGAGTTGTTTTAGGTGTTGAAATCTGCGAGGATTTGTGGGTGCCGTCTCCTCCAAGCAGCACTCTTGCGCTTCACGGTGCAAATATTATTGCAAATCCTTCCGCATCGGATGAATATGTTTCAAAGGCGCAGTACAGGCGTGAGCTTGTCAGCAGTCAGTCTGCAAGGTGCATTTGCGCTTATGTTTATGCGGGCGCCTCCGTTTTTGAAAGTACAACCGATTTGGTTTTCAGCGGCTCAACGCTCGTTTGCGAAAACGGAGCGGTTCTTGCACAGGGCGAACGCTTTAAAAGAGAAACCGTGCTGACTGTTGCCGATATTGATATTGAAAGGCTTAACAGCCTTCGTCAGCGCAATATGTCGTTTGAAAACATCGGCGAGCCTGTCGGCTTCGTTGAAAGCGCAGTTGAAAACAGTAATAATGATTTAGAATACAGGAATGTTGATCCTCATCCGTTTGTTCCCGCAAATGATGAAATGCGGCGTGAAAGATGCCGTGAAATCTTTGCAATTCAGGCTTCGGGCCTTGCAAAAAGGCTTGAGCATATCGGCTCAAGGGGCTGTGTTGTGGGCATTTCGGGAGGACTTGATTCAACTCTTGCTCTGCTTGTTTGCACAGAGGCTATGAAGCTTCTCGGAAAGCCTAATTCCGATATTTTGGGTATAACAATGCCCGGCTTCGGCACAACAGACAGAACCTATAATAACGCTCTTTCGCTTATGAAGGAGCTTGGTGTTGAGATTAAGGAAATCAGCATAAAGGATGCGTGCGTTCAGCATTTTAAGGATATTGGGCACAGTGCGGAAATTCACGATATAACCTATGAAAACACCCAGGCTCGTGAGCGCACTCAGGTGCTTTTTGATATGGCGAATAAGCACGGCAAGCTCCTTGTAGGAACCGGAGATTTGAGTGAGCTTGCAATGGGCTGGTGTACCTATAACGGCGATCAAATGAGTATGTACGGAGTTAACGCCTCCGTGCCGAAAACGCTTGTTCGCTATCTTGTTGATTATGTTGCTTCAATAAGCGGCGAAAGGGTTTGCGAGGTGCTTAACGATATACTTGACACACCCGTTTCCCCCGAGCTTCTTCCGCCCGACGAAAACGGCAACATAGCGCAGAAAACAGAGGATAATATAGGCCCATACGAGCTTCACGATTTCTTTCTTTATAATTTTGTTCGCTTCGGATTTTCAAAGAAAAAAATTCTATTTCTTGCCGAAAAGGCATTTTCAAAGAAATACAGCCGCGAAGAAATTGCAGGATGGCTCGATGTGTTTGTAAAAAGATTTTTCATAAGTCAGTTTAAAAGAAGCTGTATGCCCGACGGACCGAAGGTCGGCTCCGTTTCGCTTTCTCCGAGAGGAGATTGGCGTATGCCGAGCGACGCTTCGTTTGATGATTTTCTCAAAAGCTAAAACATAAGGAGTAAAAAAATATGAGTGAAGAAAACAAGAATTTAACTAATGAAAGCGGAGAAAGCAGTGCTCCCGAAAATAATAATTCAAAAAAGAAAAAAGCAATAATTATCGGAGCGGTTATAGTTGCCGTTGCCGTTATAATTGCAATTGTTGCCTGCGTTTCGTCAGGCAGTAAGGAAAACGAAAGCACCACTGCCAACGAAGGCGTAAGTGAAATAATAGAAATAATGCCAAACGGCGAAGGCGGTAATGCCTCCGGCTCTGATAATGCCAATCAGTCAGGCGGCGGAGTAGGCGGCTCCTCATCACAGTCGGGAGGCTCGCAGGGCGGCTCCTCCTCGCAGGGCGGCTCCTCCTCGCAGGGTGGCTCACAGAGCGGTAATTCTCAAAACGGCGCAGGCTCATCAAACGAGCAGGAAGCACCGGGCGAAACAACAACTATCCCGAAAAACAGAATTATCTATATTAATGTTCTTATGCCGGAAAACAAAAGAACAACAGATAAGATTGAATTTATCGTAAACGGCAAAAGCATAGGCTCAACAGAGGTTACTGTTGACGGAGAGATGCAGCATTTTAAAACACCCGATGAATATGAGGGCGATGTTTTCGTTGAGGTTAAGCTTTTAAATTACGGCACCTCCGCAACCGGAACAGTTGCAGAGGGCTCCGATACTGTTGAGATTAGGCTTCCGCTTAACAGGGCAGAAGAGAATTTGGGCGATGATTTTTAGTGAATATGCCGAGTAAACACTTGCTCGGCATTATTTTTTTATATAAATGATAAATATTTCACAAATAAGAAAAATAATTATTGAATTATAAATACCGTTGTGTTAAAATATTTGCGGACTGTGGGGAACAAGGCGTTTTTGCGCCCTGATGGCTCAAAGCGCAGTTCACAGGTTATATTGTTAATAAATGAACTTTAAAGTTCAACAGGAGGTAATTAATTTTATGCTCAACAGAAAAAAGAAAACGATGGATGGTAATAATGCCGCTGCTCATGTTTCTTATGCATTCACAGAAGTAGCCGCTATTTATCCCATCACTCCTTCATCGGTTATGGCAGAGGTAACAGATGTTCTTTCTTCACACGATGCCAAAAACATTTTCGGTCAAAATGTTAGAGTTCAGGAAATGGAATCAGAGGGCGGCGCAGCAGGTGCAGTTCACGGTTCTCTTTCTGCAGGTGCGCTCACAACAACATACACGGCTTCACAGGGCCTTTTACTTATGATTCCGAATATGTATAAAATTGCAGGTGAGCTTCTTTCATCTGTTATTCATGTTTCGGCTCGTTGCGTATCAACTCACGCACTCAACATTTTCGGCGACCATTCCGATATTTATGCATGCCGTCAAACAGGCTATGCAATGCTTTGCTCAAACAATCCGCAGGAGGTTATGGACCTCGGTGCAGTTGCTCATCTTGCAACTCTTAAATCATCGGTTCCGTTCCTTCATTTCTTTGACGGATTCCGCACCTCTCACGAAATTCAGAAAATAGAGGTTTGGGATTATGAAGACCTCAAGGATATGGTTGATATGGAGGATGTTAAGCGTTTCCGTGCTCACGCTCTTAACCCCGAGCACCCAACTCTTCGCGGCTCTGCCGAAAACTCCGATATCTTCTTCCAGCACAGAGAGGCTTGCAATAAGTATTATAACGATGCTGTTGAAACAACAGTTATGTATATGAACAAGGTTAACGAGAAAATCGGAACCGATTACAAGCCGTTCAATTATTATGGTGCAGAGGATGCAGAAAACATTATTATCGCTATGGGCTCTGTTTGCGACACTATCGCAGAAACAGTTGATTATCTTAATGCAAAGGGCGAAAAGGTTGGTCTTGTTAAGGTTCATCTTTACAGACCGTTCTCTGCAAAATATCTTCTTGATGTTATCCCGTCAACAGTTAAAAAGATTTCTGTATTAGACAGAACTAAGGAGCCCGGCTCAATCGGCGAGCCTCTTTTCCTTGATGTTATTGCCGCTCTTAAAGGCTCACAGTTTGAAACAACTCCTGTTTACGGCGGCCGTTACGGTCTTGGATCAAAGGATACTGTTCCGGCTCATATCATTTCTGTTTACAACAATATGAAAGCCGCTTCTCCGAAGAAGGAATTCACAATCGGCATCACCGATGATGTAACAAATCTTTCTCTTGAAATCGGCGAGCATATCGACACAACACCTGCCGGCACAACAAGCTGTAAGTTCTGGGGTCTCGGCTCAGACGGAACAGTCGGCGCAAACAAAGACTCAATCAAGATTATCGGCGACAACACCGATAAATATGCACAGGGCTATTTCTTCTATGATTCAAAGAAATCAGGCGGTATCACAGTATCCCACCTTCGCTTCGGCGACAGCCCGATTACTTCAACATATCTCATCAATAAGGCTAATTTTGTTGCATGCCATTGTCCGTCTTATGTAACAAAGTATGATATGGTTCAGGATCTCGTTCCCGGCGGCACATTCCTTCTTAACTGTATTTGGACTCCCGAGGAGCTTGATAAAGAGCTTCCCGCTTCGATGAAGAGATATATTGCAAACAATGATATTAATTTCTATATCATCAACGGTATTAAGATTGCAGAAGAGGTTGGTCTTCGCGGAAGAGCTTCAACAATTCTTCAATCGGCATTCTTCACCATTTCGGGAATTCTTCCTGTTGAAAAGGCTATCGAGCTTATGAAGGCAAAGGCAACTGCCAAGTTCTCAAAGAAGGGCGATGCAGTTGTTGCCGCTAACCATCAGGGTATCGACAGAGGCTCAAAAGAGGTTATCAAGGTTGATGTTCCGGAAAGCTGGAAAACTGCTGTTGATGAGGATGTTGATCTTGAGGTTAAAACAGAGCGTCCCGAAATGAAGAAATTCGTTAAGGAAATTCTTGATCCCGTTGGTCATCAAAAGGGTGATTCAATCCCTGTTTCAACATTTGTTGATATGGCAGACGGTGTGTTCCCGCAGGGCTCTGCCGCATTTGAAAAGCGCGGTATAGCAGTTGATGTTCCCGAATGGGATCCGTCAACCTGTGCTCAGTGTAACAGATGCTCAATGGTTTGCCCGCACGCAGTTATCCGTCCCGTTGCATTAACGGCTGATGAGCTTGCTGCTGCTCCTGCAAACACAAAGTCGGTTGATCTCAAGGTTCCGAAGGACAGCGGACTTAAATATGCACTTATCGTTTCAACACTTGACTGTACCGGATGCGCTTCCTGCGCAAATGTTTGCCCAACAAAGTCTCTTACAATGAAGCCTATCGCTTCTCAGCTTGATGAGCAGCCGGTATTTGACGCTCTTTGCGATATGGAACCGAAGCCTCAGGTTGCATCGGATAAAACTATCGTTTCGGCTCAGTATCTTAAACCGTATCTTGAATTCTCAGGCGCTTGCGCAGGATGCGGCGAAACACCTTATGCAAAGCTTGTAACTCAGCTTTACGGCGATAAGATGTATGTTGCAAACGCAACAGGATGTTCTTCAATTTGGGGTGGCTCCGCTCCTTCAACTCCTTATACTGTTGATAAGAAGGGCAACGGTCCTGCTTGGTCTAACTCACTCTTTGAGGATAATGCAGAGTTCGGTCTCGGTATGTTCCTTGCACAGGCACAGATCCGTTCAAGACTTGCTAACGATGCTCTTGCTCTTAAAGATTCTGTTGTTGCAGATGAGGTTAAAGCTTATCTTGACACATTCAATTCAACAAGAGGAAACGATGCTCCTGCAAAGGCTCTTATCTCTGCTCTTGAAAATGCAAAGCTTGACGGGGAAGAGAAGGCAGCCGCAGAGGACTTCCTTAAAGATAAGGATTATGCCGCAAAGAAGAGCCAGTGGATCTTCGGCGGAGACGGTTGGGCTTATGATATCGGCTTCGGCGGTTTAGACCATGTTCTTGCTCAAAATCAGGATGTTAATGTTCTTGTATTTGATACAGAGGTTTATTCAAACACAGGCGGTCAGGCTTCAAAGGCAACACCAACAGGCGCAGTTGCACAGTTCGCCGCTTCCGGTAAAATCACAAAGAAGAAGGACCTTGCAAAGATTGCAATGTCTTACGGATATGTTTATGTTGCACAGGTTGCTATGGGCGCAGATTATAATCAGTGCTTAAAGGCAATGAAGGAAGCAGAGGCTTATAACGGCCCGTCGCTTATCATTGCTTATGCTCCTTGTATTAACCACGGTATTAAGATGCCGTTCAACCAGGCAGAGCAGAAGAAGGCTGTTGAAGCAGGCTATTGGCATTTGTTCAGATATAATCCTGCCCTTATCGAAGACGGCAAGAATCCGTTCTCGCTCGATTCAAAGGCTCCAACAGGAGATTATATCGAATTTATCAACGGCGAAACCCGTTATTCTTCACTCAGAAGAGGCTTCCCGGAGAAAGCAGACGAGCTCTTCTCCATTGCGGCTGAAAATGCAGTTCAGAAGTATAACGATCTTCTCCGCACGGTTGAGTATTATGCTCCTAAAAAGGACTAATTAAAGCAACCGAATAAAATCAAAAATCAAACGGTGCTGCCTCGCTCCTTAGAGGCAGCACCGTTTACTGTTGTTATGGCGTTCTTAATATGTTGAAAATAAAAAAATCAGGCGGAGCTTCCGCCTGATTTTTTATTATTCAAATGATTCAAAGTTAGGATAATACTTGAATTTTGCCTTGCCCAAGATTTTGTCCTCCGTAACAAATGTATTGTTCCAAAAGCGTGAATCGTGGGAATGGTTTCTGTTGTCGCCCATACAGAAATAGCAGTTTTGCGAAACGGTGTAATTTCCTTTTTCGTCTGCCTTGCAGTATTTTTCAATGAATTCCGCAGAGCCGACAATTTCGCCGTTTTCGGCATAGCAGTAAATTCCGTCTGTTGTTATTGCTTCGCCTTTGTAGGGGATGTAAAACGGGCCGTAATTTCCCACGGGCGTTTCATTTTGAATAAAGGATTGGTCCGCCTGAGCCTTGTTGCCGTCTGCATCGGTTATATAGGTTGCTCCGTTAACAATTTCAACCGTTTCTCCCGGAAGCCCAATAACTCTCTTAACGAAAATTTGGCTTTCATCATCGGGAAAATAAAACAATATAATGTCATATCTTTCAGGAGAATTATTAATATATGAAAGCCTGCTTGCAATTATTCTGTCGCCCTCGTTTATTGTGCTTATCATAGAGCCTGTTGGCACAACGGCGTTTGCAAAAACAAAGGTTTTAAGAAGCAGAGCAACTATGACCGCAATAATAATCGGCATTAAAAACTCAACTGTTTCTCGGAATTTGCTTTTTTGCTTTTCTTCCTTTTTGCCGCCTTCATCGCTTTTCTTTTCAATGCTTTTGCTTTCAATTTCTTCAATCTGCCGGGTTGCGCTTGGCTCGGAGCTTATATTAGTATTAAAATATTTTGCTCCGCAGCTCGGGCAGGTGATCCAATCTCCGTTTTCTTCAATGCCCTCAAAGCCGCATTTTTTGCATTTCATCAGTTGCGCCTCTTTCTGATTTTTTTCTTGATAAGCCCTTTAAGCTCAATAACCTCGTCATAAGGAACAGCCTTTTTAACAACCTTGAAGCCTTCTGCCTCGCTTGTCAGCTCAACGGAAATTTCAGGCTTAACTCTTTCATCGTAGCCGGAGCAGTCAAGAAAATCGTCAATATATATTTTAACCATTCTGTTTTTCTCTCGAACAACAGTGATTTTGTGGTGGGTGTTGCTTATTATGCTTTCTGATTTTAATCTTAATGTGCCAATATTAACACTTAAAAAGCCCTTTTCAACGCTGATAAGAATATCGTTGTTTTGGCAGATAATTCCGTTCTCGCCCTCATAGTCAAAGCTGATTGTAAAATCGTTTCCGCCGTCGATATAATTATATCTGTTGTCCTCTTTTCCGAATTGGAAAATCTTAATCTCAAAGGGTGCAAGCGTTAAATTAATCTTGTCGTTATAATTATAAATATCAGAGCTTTCAGCACCGTTTTTGTTAAGAATATTAAAGCGTCTTACTCCGCTGAGGTCCTCGGGGCATCCCATAAGCTTGTTAAGCGTAAGCGTTAACGCGCAGGATTCGTTTGTTGGATTTCGCAGAGCAATAATTCCCTCGCCCTCGTCTGTCCACGAGGCATAGCTGTAAACATTATTTTCAGCAGGATTTCCCCCAAGATAAACGGCATTTTTCAAAATATGATAATTTGCCTTTTGCCATTTAACAACCCTTGCAAGTATCTGCCATTTTTCCTCGTTCATCATACCCTCGGAAATGTAAAGCTCATTAAGTGCGGCGCCGCGGCAGGCATTCCAGAAAAATGCCTTTTCAAATTCCTCGTCTGTGTAGTCAAGGTGTGCCTCATAGCCGTAAATGGGCTCGTGGTTGTAAATGTTTGAAAGGGGATATTGAAGTCCTCTTGTAACAAGAAAATCGTAATAAATACTGTCTCTGTATGTGATTTCGGAATCAACCTGTGCCTGCTGACCCTTCGGATAGTTTGTTGCAAAGCCTATATCATTGCTGTGTTGAAGCCAAATTGAATTAACATATTGAAGCCACCACGGCGAAGGGGTAACATAGCAGGTAAAGTTTATCCACATTCCCTTGCCCTGCTTTGCGCGAACATCTCTGATAGCCTTGAATATCTTTATCCAACGCTCCCAAAGCTGTGTAACAAGATACATATCGTGTTCGCCGCCCGTTATATGGTCGTGCTTTGCATTTTGGCAGGGTTTAAGCATAAATCCGTCAAGCTTCCAATATGCAATATCGTTTTCGCGAGTCATTTCAACGAAAAACCTTTCAAGATTATTCAGATATCTTTTAGAGGCAACGCAAATATCGCCTGCCTGCGCATTGAAATATCCGTTTCCTGCACGCTCAATACGCTTTGCAAAGGGCTTGTTGAAATTATATCCGCCTCTCGGCCCGAGCCAAAGTCCGAACTCGCTTGAAAATCTTTTTGCAATGTTGCTTGAATCAAGCAAACCGTTAGGAAATCTTTTTTGATTAACAGACCAAAATTTGCCGTTATAGTTATTCCAGCCGTCGTCCATAACATAGCCGTCAAGCGGCGCAACGCCGTGTGATGAAAGCTTCTTTTCAACATTGAAAAATGCCCTTTGAATATTATCGGCGTCAATATTCATCATTCTGTCATACCAGGTATTATACATAATATAATACGGGCACGGAACGGATATTCTTTCAATATATTCAAAAAATGCTTTCTTTAAGTCGGCAATATTTGTTCCCTTTGCTCCGCCCATAACTGTTGCAGGACAAACGATTTTTTTCTCTGCACTTCTGCCGATATAGTATATAACTTGACCTCTGCCGTGGAAAATACCGTTTTTTGAAGCAGGGAAAACACAGCCGAAAAACAAGCTGTCAACATAAAACGGCTGACCTAAATTGGAATAAAACTCATCCATATCGGTAACGCCGCCGGGAACTGTATAGCTTGAAGAGGCGTTTGTTACTCCGATGTTTTCAAGCAAAATATAATCAATCGTTTTTGGTTCGCTTTGAGTTATTGCCATCTGCTTTTCAAGGGTTATTCCGTCCTTGCCGATGCGATAGCTTAATGTTACGGTTGTGTTCATTTCCTCTTTAAATCTGAAAAAAAGCTTGCCGTCCTTTTCAACTGCTTCGCTTATCAAAAGGCCCTTTGAGGATAATTCGCTTCCGTCCTGAAATTTTATTAAAAATTCGCTTCCGCTTCCGTCGGGAATAAAGGTCATTCCCGAATCCGTGTTAACTATTTGGGAAGCATAAAGTGTTCCGTCCGATGAAACCTTAAATTCTCTTTCAAGGCATTTACTTTTAAGCTTATACATATTATTTCTGTTCCTTTATCTTTTTTAATGCTTCTGCAAGCTGGTCGGGGCAGGAGGTTGGCTTGAATCCGCATTTAATTCCTGAAAGCTTAGTTATAACATCGTCTATTTTGTTGCCCTTAACAAGCGCACCGATGCCCTTCAAATTTCCGTTGCAGCCTCCTGTAAAAACAACAGATTCAATTGTTTCTCCGTCATCTGAAAGCTCAATATCAATTTTCTGCGAGCAGGTGCCGAAGGTTTTATATGTGTAGTGCTCAGACATTTTTTGACCTCCCATATATAATTGTATAGATTAATTATAATATATACAATTTTTTATTTCAACATATTTTATTACAAATATAATAACAAATATTGAATTTTATATTTCTTAATAACTTGCAATTGCAAATGCTGTGTGATATTATTAATTTGCAAAAATCCGAATCAGCGAAATGCTCGCTGAAATATTATAAAAGGGGTACATATTATGGAAAAAATCAAGGTTGGAATTATCGGCGCCGGCCGTATCGGTCAGGTTCACGCAAAATCAATAACCTATCACATTCCGCAGGCTGAAATTGTTGCCATTTCGGATATCTATGCCGAGGGCGCAAAAATGGTTGCAGAGGAGCTCGGTATTCCGAAGCATTGCAGCGATTATCACGAGATTTTAAACGATCCGGAAATCAAGGCTGTTCTTATCTGCTCTTCAACTGATACACACGCTGATATTGCCTGTGAGGCAGCAGAAGCAGGAAAGCATATTTTCTGTGAAAAGCCCGTTGATTTAACAGTTGCTAAAATCAAAAAGGTTATAGACGCCGTTAATAAAGCAGGTGTTAAGCTTCAAATCGGCTTTAACAGAAGATATGACCATAACTTTGCAGAGATTAAAAAGCTTGCAAATGACGGAAAAATCGGCAATCTTCAAACAATTAAAATCACAAGCCGTGATCCAGAGCCTCCGTCAATTGCCTATGTTAAGGTTTCAGGCGGTATTTTCCTTGATATGACCGTTCATGATTTTGATATGGCACGCTTTATCGGCGGCGAGGTTGAAGAGGTTTATGCAAACGCAACGGTTATGGTTGATCCTGCAATCGGCGAAGCAGGCGATGTTGACACGGCTCTCGTTGCTCTTAAATTCAAGAGCGGTGCAATCGGCGTTATTGATAACTGCCGTAAGGCCGCTTACGGATATGACCAGCGCCTTGAGGTTTTCGGCTCAAACGGTCAGGCAACTGCCGCAAACGATACTCCCACTAATGTTGCGTTTATCGATGCAAACGGTAATGTATCCGATAAGCCACTCTATTTCTTCCTTGAAAGATATATGCAGTCGTTTACAGATGAAATGACGGAATTTATCGATTGCGTTATTAATGATAAGCCCACAAAAACAACGGTTTATGACGGTCTTGAAGCACTTCGTCTCGGCCTTGCCGCAAAGAAATCCGTTGCAGAGCACCGTCCTGTTAAACTTTCGGAAATAGAGGCTTGATTATATGAAAAGAGAAAGATTAACTATGTCGCAGGCGCTTGTTAAGTTCCTCGACAATCAGTATGTTGAATGTGATGGCGTTGAAACAAAATTTGTTTCCGGTATGTTCGGAATTTTCGGCCACGGCTGCGTTGTCGGAGTAGGCCAGGCACTTGAACAGGGCGGACATAATTTGAAGTTTTATCAAGGTAAAAATGAGCAGAATATGGCTCTTGCCGCCGTTGCTTATGCAAAGCAGATGGACAGAAAAGCAATTATTCCCTGCGTTTCTTCAATCGGCCCCGGCGCAACAAATATGGTAACCGCCTGCGGCTGTGCAACTGCAAACAGAATACCGCTTCTTGTTCTCCCGGGCGACACCTTTGCATGCCGTCAGCCCGATCCCGTACTTCAACAGGCTGAATTTTTTGATAATTACGGCAGAACGGTAACAGATGCGTTCAAGGGAGTTTGCCATTATTTTGACAGAATTATACGCCCCGAGCAGCTTATGACCGCATGCATTAACGCAATGCGTGTTTTAACCGACCCGGCAGACACGGGTGCGGTTTGCCTTGCCATGCCTCAGGATGTTGAGGGCGAGGCTTATGATTATCCGGAGCATTTTCTTCAAAAAAGAGTTTGGCATTTAGACAGAAGACCGATTTCCGCTTCTCAGCTTGACAGAGCCGTATCTCTTATTAAATCCGCCAAAAAGCCGATTATTGTTTGCGGCGGCGGAGTAAGATACAGCGGTGCGGAAAAGCAGCTTCTTGAATTTGCCGAAAAGTATAATATTCCCGTTTCGGAAACGCAGGCGGGTAAAGGCATTATTGATTGGAAGCATCCGCTCAATCTTGGCGGCATCGGCGTAACGGGCGGCAAGGCGGCCAATGTTATTGCAAGAGATGCAGACCTCGTTATAGGTGTTGGCACAAGATTTACTGATTTCACAACATCCTCAAAGTGGCTCTTTAACGAAAACAGAAGGGTTCTTGCAATCAATGTTTGCCCGTTTGACGCTTACAAAATGGACGCAGAAGCAGTTGTTGCAGATGCAAGAGAAGCACTTTCGGCTCTTATTGATGCCTGTGCAGGCTATAAAACCGCCTATAATAACGAAATTGCCGCTGCAAAGGCAGAGTGGGACGCTATTGTTGACGACTATTACACCAAGGAGCTTGACGGAGGACTCAACCAAACCCTTGCTCTCGGTATAATTAATGAGTTTATGGACGATGAGGATATTGCTCTCGGCTCAGCGGGCTCTCTTCCGGGCGATATGCAAAGGCTTTTCCGCCCGAAAAACAGAGGCACCTACCACATGGAATACGGCTATTCAAATATGGGATATGAGGTGAACGGAGCTCTTGGCGCAAAGCTTGCAAAGCCCGAGGCAGAGGTTTACACCTTCTGCGGAGACGGCTCGTTCCTTATGGGTCATTCGGAGCTTTATACCGCTCTTCAAGAGAATATGAAAATCAATGTTTGCCTGTTTGATAATATGGGATGGGGTTGTATAGAAAATCTCCAAAACAATCAGGGAACAGATACCTTCGGAACTGTGTTCAGAGCAAGAAATCCCAAAACAGGTATGCTTGACGGCGATGAAATCGGAGTCGATTTTGCAAAAATTGCAGAGGGCTACGGTGCAAAGGGCTATACCGTGCGCACCTCCGATGAGCTTCGTGCGGCACTTGAAGATGCGAAAAAGCAAACTAAATCAGTTGTTTTTGATATTAAGGTTTTGCCTAAAACAATGACTCCGGGATTTGAATCCTGGTGGAGAGTAGGCGTTGCCGAGGTTTCAAAGAGCAAAACGGTTGCCGCCGCTTATGATGATATGCAGAAAAATATCAAAAAAACATTTGACTATTAATTTTTAAATGAAAGGTAATATAAAAATGCTTAATCCCGATAAAGTTAAACTTGCAATTGAGATATGTGAAGATTTGTGGACACCAGCACCACCAAGCATAAGACACGCACTTAACGGAGCGACAATTATTGTCAATCTTTCTGCAAGCAATGAGACTATAGGAAAGTCAGCTTACAGAAGGGAGCTTGTTAAAGGACAGTCGGCAAGACTTGTATGCGGATACATTTATTCAACAGCAGGTGATGGAGAGTCGACACAGGATATAGTATTCGGTGCACATAATCTAATATGCGAGAATGGCACAGTGCTTGCAGAGGCTAAGAAGTTCACCAATGAAGCAGTGTATGCGGATATTGATGTTGACAGAATATGTTCGGAAAGAAGAAGAATGTCTACATTTGATGTGAATGTAGATGAAAATATGAAGGAAGCATATAAATATGTTACCTGCCCTGAATTAAAAAAACGTACTTTGGAATTAAAAAGATATTTTGATAAAGCACCATTTGTTCCAGATGATAAGAAGGAAAGAGATGCAAG
>UQSH01000019.1 GCA_900543795.1 uncultured Oscillospiraceae bacterium
CTCTTCCGTTCATGTTCGCCGCTAAGTCGACGCTCTGCCTGCCGCCGCGGCACTCGGCAGGAGAACGCAAGCTGCTAATTAAGCAGCAAGAGCTACTGATCTATTGTTGTCAGTTAATTTTAAGGTGTTACTTTTTAAGCGGTGCAACTCCGCTACCCGCTGACCAAGGCTCAACAACCCTGTCGAAATCCTTTCATCCCCATATATACATACTATTATCAATAGCGTTCCTTAAATTCACGCTCAATAGTTCTTTGAGCGTCTTTTTTTGCGGCAACCTCTCGCTTATCGTGGAGCTTTTTACCCTTGCACAAGCCTATTTGAAGCTTTGCTCTGCCCTTTTTTATATAAAGCTCAAGCGGAATTATACTTAACCCCTGCTGCTGACTTTGGCCGAAAAGCTTCATAATTTCCTTTTTGTGAAGCAAAAGCTTTTTCTTTCTTAACGGATTTCTGTTAAAAATATTCCCCTGTTCATAAGGCGAAATGTGCATACCGATAGCAAACATTTCTCCCGAATCAACGCTGCAAAAGGAATCCTTAAGATTAACTCTGCCGTTTCTGATTGATTTTATTTCGGTTCCGAAAAGCTCTATCCCTGCTTCGTATGTTTCAAGAACGAAATAATCGTGATAGGCTTTTTTATTTTTTGCGATAACCTGAATTTCATTATTTTTATCTGCCAAGCCCATCACTTCCTTTCGTTTATTAATACGCTAAATAAGGCTTCTTCCCTCTATTGCACGGGAAAGCGTTACCTCGTCTGCATACTCCAAATCTGCACCGACGGGAACTCCGTAAGCAAGTCTGCTGACAGTTATGCCCATAGGCTTTAAAAGACGGCTGATATACATTGCGGTTGCCTCGCCCTCAACAGTTGGGTTGGTTGCCATAATGACCTCCTGAACCTCCTCGTTAGAGAGCCTTGCGAGCAATTCCTTAATTCTTATCTGATCCGGACCGACATTATCCATAGGGGAAATTGCGCCGTGAAGCACGTGATACGTTCCGTTATACTCGTGTGTTCTTTCTATTGCGGCAACATCTCGGGGATCTTCAACAACGCAAATTGTGCTTTTATCCCTTGATTCGCTTTTGCATATCGGACACAAATCATCATCGGCAAGGTCGCAACAGATTTTGCACTGCTTAATTTTAGTATGTGCATCCGTTATTGCCTTTGCGAAATCCTCCGCCTCCTCCTTGCTGAGACCGAGAACATAAAACGCCATTCTTTGAGCGGTTTTATGGCCAATGCCCTGCATACGCTCAAATTTATCTATTAAGTTTTGAAGCGGTGCAAGATTATACGCCATAATAAAGCTCTCTTTTCTTAAATATTAAAGTCCCGGAATATTAAGTCCGCCGGTTACAGCCGCAAGCTCGGCTTCCTCGTCGTCATCTATCTTACGCATTGCCTCGTTAAGAGCCGCCATAAGCATATCCTCAAGCATTTCAACATCCTGAGGATCAACAACCTCCGGATTGATGCCGATTGCCTTAATCTCATGCTTGCCTGTTACGGTTACCTCAACCATACCTCCGCCCGAGGTTACAACATATTCCTTTTCTTCAAGCTCTGCCTTTTTCTTTTCGATATTTTCCTGCATCTGCTGAGCCTGCTTGAGCATTGCCTGCATATTCTGCGGACCGCCGCCCATTCCCTTTGGTAATCTTGCTTTCATATTTTTCTCCTTAATTTCTAAATTAATTAATTTTAATCAACATCTATATTTACATTTCCCTGCGCCTTGCTTATCAAATCCTCAAGAGGATCTGTGCTTTTTTCGGCCTTTGGTGCCTGCTTAAAGAGTCCAAGCTTAAAGATTGTTCCCGATACATCATAAAGCGCCTGCTTGATTGCTTTTGCATGGGTGGGAATTTTTATAAAATCACGAACAACGGAATTTTTACTGTCTATCAGAAAGAAATCTCCCCTGACATAGCCCTTTGAGCCGTTAAGAATTCCGTAAAGCGCAATATCCTTTTTATAAATCGCCTCCATAAAATCGGGCCATTGGGAAAACTCCTCCTGCGTTGCGGACTGAACGGTAGCAGGATTTTCCGCCACAGGAGCAGGCTCAATCGGAGCAGACACCTCCTTCGGCTTTGAAGGCATATCAATATCCGACTCCTGTGCTGTTGGCTGTTCCTGCGCAGGTGCTTCCTGTTTTTTTGAGGCAGCTTCATTTGATTTATTATCTTCTGCCTGCACAACGGGAGCCTCTTGCTTAACTTCTCTGCGAGGAGCGGGAGCGACATTTTGAGCTGCCGTAAATTCTCCCCTTTTAAGCGCATTTTCAAGAGATGATAGCCTTGAAAGAATAGACTCCTGTGAGGTCTCGAGCTTTGGCTCGCAAAGCTTAATAAAGCTCATTTCCATTTCGATTCTTGAATTTGCTCCGCCTTTTATCTGCGTTAATGCTTGCTGAAACAAATCAAGTGCATAAATAATGTTAGGAAGCGTGAAAGCCTCTGCCGAGGAAAGAATATTTTTATATTCGTCATCTGTGCAGATAATCAGCTCTCTGCTTTTATTAACCGTTTTTGCAATAAGAAAATTTCTGAAATGATTTATCATTTCAACACAAAGACGCTCCATATCATAGCTGTTTTGATGAAGAGTGCTGATTATATCGAGTGCTTTTCCGCTGCTTTTATCGCTGATCGCCTGCGAAAGCTCATAAAGCGCCTCCCTGCCTGCAATACCTGCAACATCGGAAACGAGCGCCTCATCAATATCCCTTGACCTGCCTGCACATTGGTCTAAAATCGAAAGAGCGTCTCTCATTCCGCCGTCTGCAATTCTTGAAATAAGAAGTGCGGCTTCGTTAGATAAATTCATATTTTCCGCCTGTGCAACCTCTTTTAAGCGAACAGACATTGTTTCGGGCTGAATACGCTTGAAATCGAAACGCTGACAGCGTGAAAGAATTGTTGCGGGAAGCTTATGAACCTCCGTTGTTGCCAAAATGAATATAACATGTGCCGGCGGCTCTTCAAGAGTTTTCAAAAGCGCATTGAACGCACCCGTTGAAAGCATGTGTACCTCGTCTATAATATAGACTCTGTATTTTCCTCTTGCAGGAGTGTAGTTTGCTTCTTCACGCAAATCACGGATATTATCCACGCCGTTATTTGATGCGGCGTCTATTTCAACAACATCGTAAATTGTACCTGCATCAAGCCCCCTGCAAACCTCGCACTCGTTACACGGCTCGCCGTTTTGATTATGCTCACAGTTTACGGCCTTTGCAAGAATTTTTGCGCAGGTAGTTTTTCCCGTTCCTCTTGAGCCCGTGAAAAGATAAGCGTGAGAAATCCTGCCGTCTTTAATTTCATTTAGAAGCGTTGATGTAACATGCTCCTGACCGTAAACATCGGCAAAAACCTTAGGTCTGTATTTTCTGTATAAAACCTGATACATATTTCTCACCTCATAACCTGCATAAAAATTGCGGCTGCGTTTTCAGCGTAACGTACAGACTTGTCTGCGGCGCACAGAATAATCCACTTATTGCTGCTCGGTTCCCCGCCTGACAAGGTTCGTAGCATCCCGTCGCACAGGGCCCATACGCTACGCTGAAAATGCAACCGCTTTTCAATTCCTATATATTATATACTAAAACTATTCTAAAATCAACACTTTTTCTATTTCTCCGAAATAGATATAATGCATATCCCTATCGGCATACCATTTTTTCATAATATCCTTATCAATAAAGCCTGCTTCATCAAGATAAATTCTCGCATTCTTTTTGCAGATAAGAATAAGCCTTGCTTCCTCAAAATAAGGAGCATTTTCTCTGTAAACGGGAGTTAATCCCGTTTCCTTAACCTTATCGCAGCTGCGTCCGCTTTTTGCTCCGCAGATTTTAAGTGCGTTTTTATATTCATCAGAGAAAAAGCAAAGGGAAAAATAATCCTCTTTATCAATAAGCGTTTTGGTAAATCTACTTTCACGGACATAAACCGTTGCCATATCCTTGCCCCAAAGCTCGCCGACGCCTCCCCAAGACACGGTCATAGGATTGCAGGAATCTCCGTTTTTTGCCGTTAAAAGCGCCCAATCGTTGCTGAGGAGCTTGACGGGATTTTCCTTCACATCTCTTATATTAATTTCTTTAAAGCTCATAAAACCGCCTCCAACAAAATATTATATCAATCGATTAATTTTTATGCAATATCAGAAATAATCATTCTAAACAAAAGAACGATCAATCCATCTTATGTAAGAATAAACACAACACCGCCAACCGGAAAAATCCATTCATTCTTAATTGAAAATTCAATTTCTCCCGGCATTATATCAGCCTCTTCGGAATTTGACGAATAGTTTAAGAAAGGAATCATTTTAACATCCATTTCGTCTTCCGGATAGCTGAATGTTATTTCGGGACTATATGTCGGATCGCTGATTGAAACAAAGAAATAGCTTGCGCCTTTTTTATGAGGTATATTAAATTTCAATTTGAAATTTAATATGTTTTCATCTGTGAAAAACGATGAAGAATTATATTTTGCAAAAATTCCGCTTTCATCGATTTTTATCATATCAGGTTCTAAAACACTTCCGTTGATATTCAATTTAACCTTCATACATTTTATGTAAAATAAACGCTTATCCTCGTCGCTCATCAACGATAAACGCTTCAAATCTTCACTATCAATATTGAGATTTTCACTAAACAGAAAACTTTCATTCTTCAAAGAAGAATCGAGCTTTTGCAAATCCGTAATAAATGAAAGCAAGATATACTCTTCAGGTTTTTCATTTAGATATTTTTTTGTATATGAAAACTTTTCTTCAAGCTTGTAATACTTGCTCTCATCAATATCATCAAAAGAAAAGCTAAAATTTGAAGAAATTGATATGTTATAGTTATAATTATCTCTAAAATTGTAAGAATGATTAAGCGTTGAATGAACAAACGCATCGGCTATATTTCCAAATTCATTTCCGAATTTATTCAAACAGATATTCTTTATAAGGTTGCTTTTCGCAGTTTCGGAAAACATTGCGATAAAATCTTTATTTGAAAATGCCTGCTCTAATTCTTCCAATCTGTCGTTAAATAAAAACTCGGGCTGTAAATGAAGAAATTCCTCTATTTTATCAATTGTTGCATCAAAAAAATCAAAATTAAAATTCACCCCGTTATTTTTTAAAAGCCTATCTATTGCTTCAAATGACGGGTGTTTGTTTAAATTCTCGGGCTTTTCAAATTCGTTTAAAAACACAGGAATAACATTTTTGTTTTTATTAATTGCCCTTTCAAATTCTTTATTAAATAAATCATTTTGATTATCACAACGCACAAAACAATCCTTCGACAATACAACTATAACAGCCTTACAATTGTCAATTGTTTCTAAAATATAGTTTTCATATTTTCCGTTTGAAAGAGATTTTTGATCGAGAAAAACTTTATATCCACGCTGCTTCAACACCTCATAGATTAATCGAGCATAAACATTTCCCCCGTCTCTCCTATAACTGATAAAAATTTGAAATTCATTATTATTCATTATTAACCTCAAAATTATATTATTTCATAGATTGATCTATACAACATTGGTTTTTTTGTATAGATGCTCCAAAAGCTATCCCCATAATCATAATGCCACCATTCCGTTGGCAAATTAGTAAATCCGCTTTCAGTCATTACCGAGTACAAAAGTCTTCTATTTAGTTTTACTGTTTGATTTGGGCACATATGGGTTTCATAGTAAGCAGTATTTGAATTTGAATTAAAGGAATCAAATTCTGTTCCCATATCAAGTTCTGTTCCATCGGAATTAACAATCGTTAAGTCAATTGCACCACCGGTTGAATGAACAAATGACACCTCGATAGATTTATCGGGAAACGACACAAAATTCTTTGCTTTCTTGTGAATTTCATTATCGGATAAGGCTTCATTTTCCGCAAGTGATTTCAATTGATTGAAATAGTTGTAATACAGTTCATACTGCACCTCATAAGGTCTCCAAGCATCAAATATTTTGAAGGTATAACATTTTGGTAAAAGTCTTAATGCGTTCATAAGCATTTCTGCAACTGTTTCTCTTACATAGGCATTATTTATTGCACCGTTTATGCCTTGTTCAAAATATTTCATTTCGCATATTATTCTTCCTTGAGAATAATCGTATAAATCAACTAAATTTTCATCTTTGAAATCGCTTATTATGCTATTTGCAGCAGGAAAACTCTTGTTTGGTATTTCGCTATATTGCATTGACGGTTCATCCTCTCATATAACAAATTCGGAATAAACACCGAAATGGTCGCTGATATATCCGCCCGACAAATCGTTGAGCACCTGATAATCAACCGTTTGCGTTTCCGGAGAAACAAAAATAAAATCAATCGGTTCCTCATTATCCTGCGCTCCCCATTCTTGATATGTGCCTGCTTTTCTTTCGGGGAAGGCGGTTAAGGTGTCGGTTAAAACAGATGCGGCAGTGTTATATGCCTGCATTCCCTGTGTTTCGTTAAAATCGCCCGTTAAAGCGGTTGTTATTCCGTCATAATGCGAAGTGATTTCAGCCATTTTATCAACTATAACCTGTGCACCGTAATCTGCTGCCTGCTCGCTTGCATTATCAAGATGCGTGTTCATAAACAGAATCAATTTGCCCGTTGAGAGCTGCTTTAAAACAACCCATGTGCAAACTCTGTTGCAGCCTGCGCCGTCATATCTGCTTTCCTCTTCGGGTGTTTCGGAAAGCCAAAAGGTGCCCTTTTCAACGGCTTCATACTCGCCTTTAAGCCAAAAAACCGCATTTATTTCCGACTTGCGCTCGTTCTCGTCTCCGCCCCTTTTAACTCCGTAGGACTCATAATCGGGCAAAAGAGCCGAAAGCTTTTCGAGCCATTCGCTGTTCATTTCCTGTGTGCCTATGAAATCGGGAGAAACCGCCGACATATACTGTGCAAAGCGTTTTACTCTTGCCGAAGAGCCCGTGCCCTTAATAACATTTCCCCACGGCGCCGCACAGTTAAAGGTTACTGCCGCAACGCTTTTTTTGCTTTGACGCTCTATTTGCTCATACTGTGCTTTTTTTGCGCAGGAGCAAAGGCTGACGGCAATAACGCAAGCCGCCAAAAAAACAGATAAAAGCTTCATTGCCTTTTTCATTGATTATTTCCTCTTTTCCTTTTCTTAACCGTGCCTGAAATCACAGCCGCAGAAATTATCAGAATAACCGCAACACCTATTGAGCACGGTATTGCAGCTCGCAGAGCGGGAGGGAGATACAAATGCGTTTCCGGTATGCTTTCGAGAAGCCGATAAAGTCCTGCGCCGTCATTTTCGCCGTAAGTAATTCTTATAACATTAACACTGTATTTTTCCGTTTCAACGGTTACCGTATTGCCGTTAGGGAAAAGCTCCTCTTCCTTAGGAGCAACGAAATATCCCTTGCCTACTTCATTGCATGCAGATTTAAAGGATGACGAAATATGCTGATTTGAAGCGTAATTAATGCTTTCAAAGCCGTCTAAATTAAGATTTACCGTTTGCCTTTTTCCGCTTGAATTAACAAGCTTAATATATATAACCTGCTTTTGCGTGTCAACCGTTACGGACTGTGCAAGCTCATCAACCGATATATCTCCGTTAAACGAAGCATCAATATATTCCGTGCCCGTATTATTTGCATAAAGCATTTGCGTGTAATATGACGGCGTTAAAACCGTGCTTTGCGAGTCAAACCATATTTCGTTAATTGACCAATTTTGCGAATTAATTTTTGCAAGCGTAGGCGCATAAGCGGCCATTGCAACAACATCGCTGTTTCTCTCAAAGCCCGTCATATATGCAGCTTCCTCAATTGCCTCGCAGATGTTGCTTTTTGTTTGAAGCGTTCCAACGCCGTCTGCCGTTGCCGCATATTCTCCAACGAAAACCTTTGCCGAGCTTCTGTCGTAGGCGTCATATCTGTTGTTTATACCGTAAAGATAGCTGCCTATTGTATAATAATGCTCGTCAACATAGCAATCGGAATACTTGCTTTTTGCATTCTGCCATGCTCTGTCAAACTCATTTCCTTCAAGCCATGTTCCCGCTGAGGTAATTACGGTTATATCGGGATATTCTGCCTTAACGGCTTTATACAGCGCATCAAAATTTCTCCAATAAACATCTCCCCAATTTTCGTTTCCGAGCTGAATATATTTAAGATTATACGGCTCCTCGTGGCCGCAGGCAGAACGAACGGCACCCCAATAGGTTGCCGTTGAGCTTCCGTTTGCAAACTCAATAAGATCAAGCACATCCTGAACATAATTATCCCATTCGGCTGTGCCGGGGGTGAGCGCTATTGTTTCAAGATATGAATTCCAATCCGCCTCTGTTTTATATCCAAGGGCGTTAGCATCGTTAATTCTGTTTTGAAGCCCTTCCTTATCATCGGGGGAATAATTCCTAAATTCAACAAGATACCGACAAAACTCCTCATCGGTCATTGAAAGCTTTCTGTATGCGTCATAATTAATATCATAGCCGTTTCTGCCCTGACAGGTTAAGCCGACATTAACACAAGGAACGGGCTGTGCGCCTATATCATCGCAGAGGTTAAAATATTCTGCATATCCCATTGCATTTGAATTTATATAATAGTCGCCCGCCCAATCGTTGCGCCAAACATTATAGGCTTGAGTGCGTGCTTCAAGGGGACCTATCGTTGATTTCCAATCGTAAAGATTGTTAAGAGAATCGCCCTCGCAGAAGCAACCGCCCGGAAAGCGAATAAACGACGGATTAAGGTCTATAAGCGCCTGCGCCAAATCAGCACGCAGAGTTGTATATTTCCATTGAGGCAGACCGTAACCGTAGGAATTTTGAGGAATAAGCGAAACAAAATCAATTTCAAGAGTTCCGCTTCCGTTAAGCTCAATTGAAAGCGCTCCGTCCTCTGTTTTTTGTGCTTCAAGAACGGCTTCAACCTTGTTCCAGCCGGCAGAGCAGTTTGAAATATCAAGCTCAACTCTTTTGTTTGAATTGCCCTTTGAATCAAGATAAGCTATAACAGTTCCGCTGAAATCCGTATTTTTTATGAAGCAGGAAAAATCATAGGAAACGCCCTCTTTGAAGCCCATATCGGCAGTTGCTTGAAGCTTTTTGTTGGGAGTAAAGGTTTTGTAGTCCCAATTTTCAACACATCCGATATTGGTTACAATGCCCTTGCCCGAAACGGTAAGGCGTTCATAATGTGTGTTTTTATCATTAAGCGGATTTTCACTTTGTATCTCGTGTGATATATTTGTAAAGCTCCAATACGCTTCGTTAAGAGCTTGATTATCCTCTGCCGTATCGTTATATTCAAAGCTGTTGTTATAAACAAGATTTGAAACAAGTCCCCCATCGCACGCCTTTGAAATATCCTCAATAAATGCGCCGTAAAGAGTAGGCGAAACCGAATGGGAAATGCTTTTCTGCGATATATCAAGCGAAACCGCTTCGCCTGCGTTTGCAGGAAAAGCAAAGCAGGCTACCGCCATTACGGCAGTTATAAAAAATGAAAGTGCTTTTTTCATAATTACTCTCCAAAATTATATGGTTGGTAGAAAAATCAATATAAATATATGGTATCACAAACGAATAATTATGTCAAAAAACAGAAATATTACAAAATTTACTTAAAATAACTATTGCAAAATTCAAAAAAGTATGCAATAATATCAATGCTGATTTTTAAAGCAAATCGAGGTGTGGCTCAGTTTGGTAGAGCACCACGTTCGGGACGTGGGGGTCGCAGGTTCAAATCCTGTCACCTCGACCATAAATAAAGGATAGGCAGATGCCTATCCTTTATTTATTATTAAGGGATTTGAACCTGCGAACGAGTTTCCAAGAAGCGAGCCCGCAGGGCGATGCTGATTGGGAGAACAGTCCGGTGGACTGTTCGATAATGAGTGGGCAAGCTTCCGACCGCAGGTATAAGGAATTTGAACCTGCGAACTTTAAAGCTTTGCCTGAATCCGTAGGCAATGACGGAGAATGGGCAGTAATACTCTCGCTTCTTCTTTCATTATTGTTGCATTAAAAGAAAAAATACAGCAGATAAATCCTGCTGAAGGTCTTAACTAATCAAAGAAACGGTTGAAGCTTAATTTGGCTTCAACCGTTTTTAACTGTTAATAACGCTTTTGCTCAACGCCGAAAACGGCGTTCCCTATCGGGTATGGACTTTTTCGCAGGTAGCGTTCTCAAGCTTTGAAAACCGCTGATTGCTTTTTTAGAATTAAATGCTTGAGATTATTCTTTATCTGCATTTTTGATTGCGGCTCTTTGAGCAAGCACCTTTTCGTGAACCTCTTCCTTGGTTTTACCTGTTAGCTTATAGAAGAAGAACGGAACGCCTGCAAGGAACATCATCAATCCGTGAACAACTGTATAGAAGAATAAAAGCATTATCTTTGTGTGCAGGCTCTGCTCCTGTGCAACGCCGTTAACAGCCTGAACATATTCAATAATCGGAATCTTTGTTCCGTAAAGAATTTTCGGGGCAAGGGCAGACGCTATTGTGCCGGAAATCATTGTGCCGATGCCGATAACAAAGGGCAGCGAGGCGTCAAGACGCTTACCTGTTTTAAGCTCAATATCTTCAAGCACATCTGCCTGAAACATTGTGGGAAGAAGATTTGAAGCACCGAACTGCAAGCCGATAAGAAACAGGAATACTACAAATAAAATCTGAAGCACAGGGCTTGGAGATTTGAAATAGATATATCCAACAGCAAAGGCGGCTGTGTTTATAATAACGGAATAAATACCGCTGGCGATATAAAGCACCTTTGAATTGAATTTTTTAAGCAGGAAATTAATAACGAGCATTCCGACTGCCGTTCCGATACCGGTAGGCAATCCGAAAAGCAGAAATTTGCCGGGACCGAGCAACGCTTCTGCAAGGAAAATACCCATATAGGTTGATACTCCGCGGAAGCTTTTCAAAAATTCGGATATGATAATCGTCCAAGCGTATTTATTTTTAAGCACATCCATATATCCCTCAACGGGATTTTTCTTTTCATTATTATATGTTATCCTCTCACGCACGGTATTCATACCGAGAAGCATTGTAATAATACCGAAAACGCCGCAAAGAGAAGCAACTCCGATATAACGAAGCCCCTTATCCTTAACCACAAAAGCCAAAACAAGCTCAACAACAAGAGGAGCGGAATTGCCCACGGCGGAAACAATACCTCTGAAGGACATAACGGTATCCCGTTCCTTCATATTAGGAGTCATAACAATAGCAACCTTGTTAACGCAATCGCCGAAATTGGTGCAAACGCTCCATGCAACTGCAACGGTAACAAGATAAATCATAAGCGTTGTGCCTGTAATTCCCTTTGGTGCCCAGAAGGAGAGAACAAGGAATATTCCCGCAGGAACGGCAACAAGCAATGCAAGCGGACGGAACTTTCCGCCCTTGCCTGTTTTTCTGCCGTCAATATACATAGCTATGAAAAAGTTAAGTATAAACGGAATAACAGAGGTCAGTGTGTTGAACATAGAAACATCACTGTCTGGCAGGGACAATACGTTGATTAGGTAGTCGCTTCTGTATGAGCCGACTGCGCCCGTCATCATTGTATAGAAGAATACTGCAACAAGATACAGTATAAATTCCCTGCCCTTAATATATTTTTGTTCGCTCTGCTTTAATGCTGATTCTGTCATAATTTTTACCCCTTAAAAATCATTTACGGTTAATTTTTAAAACCGCATTATAATCTCTTTGCTTTTCATCGCCTATCATTGAAAGAACAAAGCTGTCAATATCCGATAGAACAGGATTTTTTGCACTCATTTTTCTTTCAACTATATGAGTAACGGGATGAAGCCTTTTGATAAGCTTTGCCATAGCCTCATACATCGGCGTGCCCTTAACATACGGCTCATTGCCGACAAAGATATTTCTCACAAGCTCAATTCCGACATCTTTTGCAAGCCTGCCTTCAATGCTTTTGTCAACCTTAAAGCAAAGCAGCCTGCCAAGCTTTTTTAATGTAAAGCCGTCAAGTATTTTTTTAACGGGCTTGGGCAATATTTCGTCCATTTTCCAATTAATCATTCTGTCAAACCGCCACTTAAAATATTCCTCGGCGGTTTTACCCTGCTTGTCGTAATCAAAATCGTTAACGGTATATGATTCGATATTAACCGTATTATCCTCAAAGGTTACCCTTCTGTATGCACACGGACAACCCACAAAGCTGCCTGTTTGAACATCGGTAATTGTGTTTCCTTTTTCGGTGGTGTAATCCGTTATTGCCTGAGCGTGCATATGACCTGTGAATATTAAATCAAGGCCTGCGTCGGCAAGCTCGCTGGCTCGCTTTTCCCAATCGGTTAGCTTTGCGTCGCCTATCAAATTCATAACAGGTGAAAACGGCAAAAGAGGATAATGCGTCATTGCAAATATGTAATTACCGCTTTCGTGCGCCTTTTTAATCTCTTCAAGCGCCCATTTCATTTGATCGTCCCACAAGCCCTTAAAGCCCTTGCAATCGCCGTCGCAGTTTAGGGCAAGAAGCCTTATGCCGTCTGCTATTTGAGCAACATAGCTCATACTTTCACTATGCTCGCTTATTGCGTTGTCGAAGCCGAAATCCTTATAAAAATCTCTCAACTCCGCTCTCGGCATTCCCTTAACAGGCACCGTTTTATCCCCGTCAAATTCAACAGGCTCGCCGTCCTCACAATAATCGTGCCGGGCGGTAATAAGATAAATCCTTTTGCCCTGCTCTTTGAACTTATAAAGCCTTTCCCGAAAGCCTATATGACTTTGGTACTCTCCCCTGTAAACCAAATCGCCGGGAATAAGAATAACATCTGTTTCCTTATCCTGTGCTATTTGCTCAAAGCCTGCGTCGATTATTGCAGGCGTTTCCGCAACGCATTTTTGATCGGTTACGCTTCTTTTTTCATAGGCCTCGCCTGTTCTTTTAAACGAGCTGTCAAAATAATGAGTGTCCGTTACAAGAAAAAAGGAAAACGGCTTTTCCATATTTTCATCTCCTTTATTGTATTTATAAAATACCACATAAGACGGCCTTTATAAATAAGCAAAATCACTCACAATGTTAGGATTATAACTATTATTCAATGGTTAATCCTTTCTTGTTTTTCTTCTGTATTCAAGAGGAGAGCAGCCCACCGCCTTTTTGAAGCTTGAAGAAAAATACTGCTGATCTGCATAATGAAGTGTTTTTGAAATAGCACCTATGCTTATATTCGTATGGGTTAAATATGTTTTTGCAGCATCAATCTTTTTGTCTAAAAAATACTGATACGGAGTAATGCCATACTTATTTTTGAAAACATTAATAACATAGTTTTTTGAATAATTCATACTTTCACAAAGCTTATCGAGATTAAAATAGCTTTCAACACATTCATCAAGCTTTTTTCTGATATTATCGGGCAAATCTGCATTTTCTGTTAAAATGCGATTTCTTATATACATAAAAATGTGCATTAGATTTATTGTTATTTTATTTACCATTAAATCATAAGGTATGTCCCGGCGTGAAATTTCAACAATTTCCTCAAAATATTTTTTAACGGCCTCACAGCTTTTGAACAAATATGTGTTTTTCGGCAAATAGCAATTAATCAGGCTGTCGGCAAAATCGCCCGTAAAAACTATCCATAATTTATGCCAAGGGTTATTTCCGTCTGATTTATATTTATGATTGCTTCCGACCTTTAAAAAGAATATGTCGCTTTTTTCGGGCTCAAGATGCTGACCGTTAATATCAAGAGCTCCCTTTCCGTCAATTATAAATTCAAAAGCATTCAAATCGGAGCACGCTCTTTCAATTTTGAAGGTTTTATCGCAATATGTTTCGCCGACAATATCTATTTTCAGCGGATCGCTTTCATTATTCAGGGCGGTAAAATTCTTAAATTTCTCAATCATAATTATAATCCTAACAAAATACTTAATAATTCACATTTATATAATGGAAATTATGTGATATTTTAATAATATCCAAAATAAGAAAATAAGTCAACTTTAAGGAGAAAATTTAAATGATAGTATGTAAGGATAATATTTTTATTCTTGAAACAAAAAACACACATTACGCTTTGGGTGTTGACAAATACGGATATAACCACCATATCCATTGGGGCGGAAAATGCGACGCCGATGACTATTTCATTAAAGATATTGGCGATGAAAATTCAAACCACTCAATGCTTGATAATTTTAAGCAGGAATATACTCCGTTCGGACAGACAATGTACAGAGGCTGTGCAATCAAGGCGAAATTTGCAGACGGTTGCCGTGAAATCAATTTGAAATTTGACGGATATAATATTGACGGCAACACGCTGAAATTGAATTTTTCGGATGTGTTCTATCCCCTTGCAATCACCCTTAACTATGAAATTTATGATGATTGCGACATTATTACAAGATGGGCCACCGTAACAAACAACGGCAATGAGCCTATATACTTTGATAAACTTTTCAGCGCAGAATTCAGCTTGCCGTCAAAAAAGCCATACACCTTTAAAAATACAAACGGCGCATGGGGCGGCGAAAATATTGAAACAAACACAACGCTTGAGGGCGGCTCGTTCATCTGCGAAAGCAGAAAGGGCACCTCGGGACACAATCAGTCGCCGTACTTTATTGCATATCAAAATGCCGATGAAAAAAGCGGAGAGGTTTTTTTTGCCGCCCTTGCATACAGCGGTAATTTCAAGGTTAAGGCTGAAAGAGATTTGTTTGGCACAACAAGAGCTATAATCGGCATCAATGATTTTGATTTTAAGCTTGAATTGAAAGCCGAAGAAAAATTTGACACTCCAAAGGTGTTTTGCGGCTACACCCAAGGCTTTGGAGAAATGTCAAGACAAATGCACAAATTTGCAATCAAAAATGTTCTTCCTAAAAGCTTCAACGATAAAATTCTTCCTGTTCTTTATAACTCTTGGGAGGCAACGGAATTTGATGTAAGCTGTGAAGGTCAGAGCGCTCTTGCAAAAATCGCTTCCGAAATAGGCGTTGAGCTTTTTGTTATGGATGACGGCTGGTTCGGAAGGAGAAATAATGACCGTGCAGGACTGGGCGACTGGTTTGTTAATAAGGATAAATTCCCAAACGGCCTTGACGAGCTTATCAACAATGTTAATGAGCTCGGAATGGATTTCGGTATTTGGGTTGAGCCTGAAATGGTGAATAAAGACAGCGACCTGTTTCGTGCGCATCCCGATTGGGCATATCATTACGACACAAGAAATGCATGCGAGTTAAGGCATCAGCTTGTTCTCAATATGACACGGGCAGATGTTCAGGAATACATATTTAACTGCCTTAACGAGCTGCTTTCAAATCACAACATCAAATATGTTAAATGGGATATGAACAGACCGTTTTCCGAAACAGGAGCGGAAAATCTTGAATGTCCGCAAATGCTTTGGTATTTGCATACTAAGGCGGTTTACGATATTGTTGACAGGTTAAAAGCACTCCATCCAGATGTGGCAATAGAAAGCTGTGCATCGGGCGGCGGACGCTCCGACTACGGCGCACTTATGCATTATGACCAGGTGTGGACAAGTGATAACACGGACGCTATCGACAGAATGGTAATTCAAAAGGGATATTCTCTTTTACGGCCGATAAAAACAATGCGTGCATGGGTAACCGATATCAACTGGTACAACAAGCCCTGCTCACTTGATTTTAGGTTTAATATTGCAATGCAGGGTGCTCTCGGTATCGGCGGGGATTTGACAAAATATTCCGATGATGATTTGGAAATCTGCAAAAGGAATATTGCTCTTTATAAGGAGATAAGAGAGCTTGTTCAGTTCGGCAATCTTTACAGAAATATGGATATTGATGAGGACGAAATACTTTTCAATCAATATGTAAATGATGAAAAAACAAAGAGCGTTGCCTTTATTGCCTCAAACGGAACAAGATTTTACAAAAAAGCCGTGCCAATGCGCTTTGACGGACTTGACGAGGCAAAGCGCTACACACTTACCGTCAACAACGAAACATATACAAAGAGCGGCGCATACCTTATGAATGCAGGCATTGATTTAGAGGTGCGCTGTGCCAACTATAACAAAATAATCATAATTAAAGAAGCAGATTAGGAAATGATATGATGAAACGAAATGAAACAAGAGTAAACAGACTGAAAGCAGGCTTTGACAGAGAAATACGGGAGGCTTCCCGAAAAAGCATTGTAAACAGCACCTTAACCGACGATAAGCTTCGTTTGATGATGAGGGTTTGCAGCCTCGCACCAAAATGGCTTTCTTCCCTGGAAAGCAAAATGTATGAAAGGGTTTCCGATTTAAATTGCGAGGTGTGGAAGACCGCCGAGCCTGTTGACCTTGAACACAGGGAAAGTGGCGAGCATACGGTGCTGAATGTAGGCGATGTGTGGAGTGATAATGTCTTTGACTGCGGTTGGTTTCACATTACAGGCGATATTCCCAAGCAGGATAACGCAGTTTGCCTTATTGATATTTCGGGAGAAGGCTTGGTTTACGCAAATGACGGCACGCTCATTAAGGGCATTACAACCTATGCAAGTGAATTCTCCTACGAATTCGGCTTGCCTGTTAAAAAGGTTATACCGATTACGCAGGACATAATCAAAAACGGCAAAATAGATTTCTATATTGACGGTGCGTGCAACGATTTGCAGGGAAATCTTTGCAACGGCGGAAAAATTATGCTTCTTGAAGCAGCTGTTTGCAGAGATGATATAAGAGAGGTCAAATATGATTTGGAGGTTTTGCTCGGTCTTTTTGACAGCTTAACAGAAAATGACGCTGATTACAGATATGAGATTGCACAGGTTATTGATAACGCTCACAATTACATTTTAAAGAAGGATTATCATTCTGCTCATAATGAGCTTGGAAAAATTCTAAACCGGCAAAGTGAAGATGATTTTGAAATAACTGCTCACGGGCACGGTCATCTTGACCTTGCGTGGCTTTGGCCTATCAGAGAAACTAAAAGAAAGGGTGCAAGAACCTTTTCAAGCCAGCTGTTTTACATTGATAGATACAGCGATTATGTTTTCGGTGCAAGTCAGGCACAGCTCTTTGTGTGGATAAAAGAAAGCTATCCCGAGCTTTATTCAAGAATTACGAATGCCGTTAAGCAGGGAAAAATAACAATTCAGGGTGCTGCTTGGGTTGAAAGCGATGTTAATCTTCCGTGTGCGGAATCGCTGATTCGCCAATTTCTTTACGGTAAAAGGTTTTTCAAAGACGAATTCGGAATTGACAGTAATGTTTTATGGTTGCCCGACACCTTCGGTTACAGCGGCTCCCTGCCCCAAATTGTTAAAAAATGCGGGATTGACTATTTCATTACACAAAAGCTTTCGTGGAACACAGTTAATGAATTTCCCTATCAAACATTTAACTGGAAGGGCACTGACGGCAGCTGCCTGCTTGCACATCTTCTTCCTGCAAACACCTATAACGGACCTTTAACTCCGGAGGAAATGCTGAGAGTTAAAAAAACATATAAGGAAAGAGCGGCTTCAAATAATGCTATGATGGCATACGGTGTTGGCGACGGCGGCGGAGGACCGTCTATGGACCATATAGAACGGCTTAAAAGAGTTAAAAATCTTAAAGGCTTACCGAGGATTAACACCGTTTCAACCGATGAGTTTATGAAAAAGCTTGCACAAGGCAGAGATAATTATCCGTCTTATCAGGGCGAGCTTTATTTGGAACGCCACAGAGGCACATATACAACGCAGGCAAAAAATAAAAAATATAACAGAAAAATGGAAATTGCTCTGCGGGACTGTGAATTTTTCAGCAGCGTTGCCGATAAGCTTTGCGGATTTGATTATCCGTTTGAAGAAATAGAAGCAATTTGGAAGGAGGTCTTGTTATATCAATTTCACGATATTCTTCCCGGCTCATCTATTGCAAGAGTTTATGACGAATCGGTTAAACGCTATGAAATAATCTATAATCAAACAAAGGCATTGACTGAAAAGGCCTGCAATGCAATTTCAAATTATTACAATTCGTCGTTATATTTCAATTCTCTTCCATGGAAAAGAAACGGAATTGAGCCGATGGGCGCTTCTTCGGAAATTATCAGCACAGAAAATGCCTGCCGCAGCGGCAACATCCTTGAAAACAGCTTCTTAAAGGTTGCCTTCTCCGAAAAGGGCGAAATAATAAGCCTTTACGACAAAAGGCAACGCAAGGAATATGCAAACGGCAATATCAATGTGTTCAAGCTTTATAAGGACACAGGCGATTGCTGGGATATTGAGCCTGTTTACTACTATGCATTTGAGCCTGAAACGGCAAGGCTGAGAGCTATGACCTATCGGGATGATTCTGTTGAATTGGAATTTTCAATAAGCAATTCCGTTATCAGGCAGGTTGTGAGGCTCTGCGATGATACTGTTCAGTTTGATACATATATAAGCTGGAACGAGAAGAACAAAATGCTTCGTGTTGATTTTCCCGTTACGGTTGAAAATGATTTTGCAAGTTATCAGATTCAGTACGGCCATATTAAAAGACCTACCACTCACGATAATTCCGTCAGCCGAGCAATGTTTGAGGTTAGCGCTCATAAGTGGTGCGACCTTTCAG
Organism: uncultured Oscillospiraceae bacterium; assembly: GCA_900543795.1. Taxonomy (GTDB): domain Bacteria; phylum Bacillota; class Clostridia; order Oscillospirales; family Acutalibacteraceae; genus Eubacterium_R. Next base: position 18,636 of record UQSH01000019.1, read on the forward strand.
GCAAGGAAAATGGTATTTCGCTTATCAACAACTGTAAATACGGTTACAGAATATGGGATTCAAATATCAGTATGAATGTTTTGCGTTCGCCGAATTATCCCGGCAAAAATGCAGATATAGGTGAGCATCATTTCAGATATGCTTTATACACTCACGCAGGTCAAGTTGACGATTCAAGGGTTTATGAAAAAGCATTTGATTTCAACACTCCCGTAATCTGCATTGGCAGCTCATCAAAGGGTAATATATCCAAAAGCTTCATAAAAACCGACAATGATAAAATAATCATTGATTCCGTTAAAAAGAGTGAAGATAAAAAGGGCTATATCATAAAAATGTATAACTGCTCCGAGCAGGAGCAAGCCTGCCGAATTATCTCGGATTTGTTTAATATAACTGCGCAGACTGATTTTGTTGAAGATATAACAGGCAAGGCAGATGATATAATTACATTCAAAAAATTTGAGGCAAAGGCTTTTTATGCTGAATAGATTTCAATTCGGACGAAAGTTAAAAATCAGATATAAGGAAAAAACCGATTTATCTTCACAATGCCGTTTCAACAAGAAATTCAAAGCTGTTAAATGAAATAAAAGATAATATTTTGCCAACACATAAAAGCTCCCTTGCATTATCGCAGGGAGCTTTAATCTTTGTGCCTGATTTTGTATTCAAATCCTAAAATGATAATATAATAAATTAGAACATCATATTGAATTGTGGAGTTAAATGTGTTACAATTTATTTATTACAAACGATTTAAATTAAAGAGGTTTACAAATGGCACGTTATTCACCTGAAAATTGGAATGCAAATAAGGTTGCACTTATGGAAAAATGCTTTAAAGGCTTTACCGAATTAGGTCTGCACGGCACAGGCATTCGTTCCTTGGCTAAGCATTGCGGATATAACACATCCATGATTTATACATATTTTAAGGATTTGGATGACCTTATCATTCAATCCACCGAATACTGTATGAGCAAAGTGGAAGACGAATTTATGAAGAAAGCTCCTACCGATGTGGAGAACCTGTGGCGGTTTATTGACGAGATACCCTATTGGACTGCGAAAAAGCACGGCAAGAAATACAGACTTATGTATCAGGTTTATACCCACCCGAAATACAGAAAATACGGTCAGAAATTCTTTGAGGGCGTAAACGAACGATACACCGAATATGCAAAGAGCTTGGAGCCAAAGCTGGGTATTCCCTATGATAAGCTGACACCGCTGATTTTCATTCTGATAAGAGCCTGCGTACACTACGCACTGTTTGAGGATGAGTTCTACTTGAAATCACAAATAGAAGTGCTTAAAGAAACCCTTGAGCTGTTTATTGAGAAATATAATCCTAACATAAATTCTTAGGAGGAATATCAATGAAAAAACAGATTTTGAGTATGGTATTGGCAATATGCCTGGCAGTGGCAATGATGCCCATTATTCCGACTACGGTGTCGGCAGAAGAAACCACCGAGCCAAGCGTTTCTGCCTATGCCACAAAGGCACAGCTGACGGATGACACATTTTCTCCAAATGAGAAGGGAATTCCAACCAATCTCGGCAAGCTGACCTTTGGTAAGAAAAGCAGAACCCCACTTGAATGGTACATTCTGGGAAAAGGCGGCGGTACTGATAATACCATCATTTTTGCCGCAAGTCCCATAGCAACCAATCAGGTGTTTAATTCAAGCACAAGCAATAAGACATATAATTATGAAGCAGGAACAGGCTATGGAGATTCTGCAGGCAGTAAATCTGTATTCGCAAACCACTACGGAGCAAGTGACCTTCGAGCGGCATTGCAGGGTATGGCTACGAATACAAACTATTTCACCACAGCCGAGCAGGGCTTGATGAATGCTACCACAGTGAAAACGAAGGACACGAAGAACAGTAATGTGACCTATACCACCACAGACAAGCTGTATGCATTACAGGGAGATTATGATAATGACTAATACTTGTGGGCAGGAACCAGTGACAGTACAGTACTTGCCATGAGTAGTTACTGGAGCAACGGTTCTTGGTTCTGGCTGCGCTCGCCTAGCGCTTATGATGGTAACAATGCGTTGCTCTCTACACCGGACTATTATGTCATCCGTGACATTGTTTTCTATGTTAACGCTGTTCAGCCCGCTTCCAATCTGAATCTGTCATCTGTTCTCTTCGCATCTGCTGCGACAGCAAATCCGTCAATGGACGGTCCGTCATACGGTACAATTGCACCGAATAAGGCAATGGCTTTGCGACTGGACGGAAGCGGTATGGATATAGGTACAGTAGAATATGATTCACAGACCGATACGGTTAAAGCCCAAAAGGGCAGCATCTCGGGTAAGGTTGCACTTGTTGTACAGGGTAAAAACATCGTGCAGAAGCAGAATGAAATCGGAGAAACGGATTGGTTTTTCAGTGTGCTTGTGGACGGAGAAAACTCTATAAATGCAGATGTAATTAAAGCTGCTTTCGGTTTATCCTCCGTAAACTTTGACAAATGTAAAATCTGGCTTGAAACAGTAGGCGCAGACGGAATGCGTTATACTGTTAATGGAGTTGAAAAAATTCAAACCGTAGAAATAACAGACATTGAAACACCGACAGCCAATACGGCGTTAGATACATCAGCATTATGTGCAACCAAAGGAGTAAGCAGTACCACACCTTCTGTTACATGGACACCGGAGCATACTACTGCACAACTCAATATAAGCTACACTGCAAGCGTTACACTTACAGCAGATGAAGGCTATGAGTTTACCGATTCCACAACAGCTACTGTAAACGGCTATGCGGCAACGAGCGTAACGAAAAATTCGGATGGAACACTTACGGTAACATATAAGTTTCCTGCGATTTTTGACACTACTGCCCCAACAGGCGAAATCAGCATCGGCACAAGTACTTGGAAAGCATTCGTCAACGGAATCACATTTGATCTGTTCTTTAAGGATACGCAGACGGTAGCAATCACTGCAAGCGACGATAGCGGCGAAGATGTTACAATAGAATATCTGTTAAGCGACAAAGAGCTTACTGCCGAGGAGCTTGATGAAGCCTCCTTTACCTCATACAATGATAAATTCAATATCAATCCTAATAATCAGTATGTGATTTATGCAAGGCTGACAGACGCAAGCGGCAATGCGGCATATATCAACTCTAACGGCATTGTACTTGATAATATTGCTCCCGTAATTTCCGGCGTTGAAAACGGCAAAGCCTATTCCGAAAAGCAGACAGTTACCTTTACAAAAAAGTATATCGACAGTGTAACTGTAAACGGAAAAGCGGTTACACTTGACGCAAATAATCAGTTTACTTTAACTGCGGCAGAGGGCACGCAGAAAATCGTTGCCACCGACAAGGCGGGCAATGTATCTGCCGAAATGATTGTTACCGTTGGACACACCGACAAAGACCAGGACAATAAGAGCGATTTAAGCGGTGCAGATATTAATGCTAATTCAAAAGCAGAAACCGAGAATAAAAATATAAAATCCCCCGAAACAGGCAATGACAGTGAAACGGCATTATTGCTTGCATTCCTCATTTCCTGCGGCGGCGTGATTGTTGTTACAGGTGCTTACAGTAAAAGAAAAAAGCACAGCAGATAAGCCCTGCCAAAAACATTAAATAATTACAAAAAAACGGTTGAAGCCGATTAAGCTTCAACCGTTTTTGTTCATATATTGCACTATCTATAATTATCTAAAAATGAATGCTTAACTCCGCCTTGCTTGTAGCAGATAACAGTATCAAGATTTACATTTTGAACACTCTTGAAAATATTGCTTTCAACCTGTGGATTAACCTGCTTCATTTGCCTAATCATATTCTTGATTTCCTGCCGCTTTGAAGCGTTATCAGGATTACAGGAGGTGCAGGTATCTGTAAACTTACAGGCACATTGAATAAAATGCAAATCGTTATAATCACGCCAATGCTTAACATCATCCTCACGAATTAAATACATAGGTCTGATAAGCTCCATACCCTCGAAATTAGTGCTGTGCAGCTTCGGCATCATAGTTTGCACCTGACCGCCGTAAAGCATACCCATAAGGATGGTTTCAATAACATCGTCATAGTGATGACCGAGAGCAATTTTATTACAGCCAAGCTCCTTGGCTTTGCTATATAGATAGCCTCTGCGCATTCTTGCGCAAATATAGCAAGGCGATTTATCAATATGCAAAACGCTCTCAAAAACATTGCTTTCAAAAACCGTGATCGGAACATTCAACAGCTTTGCATTTCGTTCAATGATTTCACGATTTTTCGGGCTATAACCTGGATCCATAACAAGATAAACAACCTCGAAAGGAATTTTGTTATGGCGTTTTAGCTCTTGAAAAAGCTTTGCCATAAGCATACTGTCTTTACCGCCGGATATACAAACGGCAATCTTATCGTTTTCTTCAACTAATTGATATTCCTGAATTGCCGAAGTAAATCTGCTCCAAATACTTTTGTGGAATTTTTTGTTAATGCTACGCTCAACATCCCTTGCTCTTTGCATATCGGCTTGCATATTTTGAAGCATATAGCCGTAGTATCCCTCTTTCAGATTAGCAGCATTATATCCCTTATCTCTTAATTCTTCTGCCACGGAATCACTGATAATTCCGCTTTTGCAAACTATGATATAAAGTGTTTCCTTATCAAGCAAATCAAGGCTATCATCAATTTTATTTTGAGGAATATTTATTGCGCCGTTGATTGTGCCGTATTGAAATGCAATTTCATCCCTGATATCAATTATCTTATATCCGGTTTCAAGATTTTTTAGTTCTTTTACGCTGATTTCTTCTATCATTTATAATTTTAATCCTAATTCGTTAATTTCGTTTTTAACATCGTTCTCACAAGAACGCATTGCAAGTATTGTTTGTTCAAAAAGCCTGTCCAGGTCCCATCCGAGCAGCTCTGCTCCGAATTTGATTACATCTCTTGAACAACCGGCGGCAAACCTTTTGTCCTTGAATTTCTTTTTAAGGCTTTTAACCTCAAAATCCTTGGTGCTTTGGCTGGGTCGCATTCTAATTGTAGCACCGATTAAGCCGGTCAATTCATCAGTAGCATATAGCACCTTTTCCATAATGTGAGCAGGCTCAACATCAACTGTTAGATTATATCCGTGAGAGCAAACACCGTGGATAACCTCATTGCTGACATTAAACTCTTTTAATAGTTCAGGTGCTTTTATACAATGCTCATTTGGATATTCTTCAAAATCAATATCGTGGAGCAATCCGACAATACCCCAAAATTCAATATCATCGTTATAACCAAGCTCTTTTGCAAACCATTTCATCACACCTTCAACGGTTAAACCATGGTAAATATGGAATGGCTCTTTATTGTATTTTTGCAGAAGAGACAATGCATCTGTGCGACTTATATTTGCTTCCATAATAAAATCCCTGCCTTTTCAGCATATTATTATATCCTACCAATAATTTAAAGTCAATAAAGACAGGTAAAAGCTTGTCATATTGAATCATCTTGAAAAAATTACTTCCGAAATCCTAAAATAATAATATAATGAATTAGAACATCATATTGAATTGTAGAGTTTAATGTGCTACAATTAATTTGTTACAAACGATTTGAATTCAAGAGGTTTACAAATGGCACGTTATTCACCTGAAAATTGGAATGCAAATAAGGTTGCACTTATGGAAAAATGCTTTAAAGGCTTTACCGAATTAGGTCTGCACGGCACAGGCAATGACGGTGCTACGGCATTATTGCTTGCATTCATCCTTTCCTGCGGCGGCGTGATTGTTGTTACAGGCGCTTACAGCAAAAGAAAAAAGCATAGCTAATAAAAACAACAAAACGGGTAGGAGTCATTTAGATTCCTACCCGACTTTTGCGTTATAGACAAACAAAAAAGAGCTGAAAATCAGCTCTTTTTTTATGGCAGCGGTGAAAGGATTCTCCTCTCGCGGACGAAAGCTCCACCGGAGCTTTCTCCTATTTTTGCTAAGCAATAAATTGCACAGCAAAAATAGAAGCTCGTTTCTCATCCTTGTACTATTATCATATTATAAACAAAAAGACACCACGAGGGTGTCTTTCTGTTTATGGCAGCGGTACAAGGATTCGAACCTTAAATAACGAAGTCAGAGCCCCGCAATGCTTCATACAAAATGCCCATTTTAAGCACGATTCAAGACTCTCGTATCTCTCAAATGTCTCTGTGAATTTTTTTCGTTTCTTAACACGAAACTATATCAGATTATTCAATCCTATCTACTCGATATACTCATGCTTGGTTGGAGTATAGTTCTTTGATTTGTATTTCTTGTATTTTTTCTTATTGCTATCGGCTGTTAAGTCCGCATTTGTATAGTCAATAGGCTCGGTGCTATTGCAGAAAAAACAAAGCCCAATCCTCTCGGATTGAATTTTGTCAGCAGGCTGTGCGGTGCACATATGCACCGCTTTATTTTATGTGTGCTTTTTTGAAATTTCCCATTGACCTTAATGCCTGCCATCACTATAATACATATAGATAAATTTTATTCACCCATTGGAGCAAAAAATGTATAATTACAATCATTATGAAAACAAAAGGTCCGAAAAGCATTGCTTTCGCATACTGCACGGACTTGCAAAATTGCTTTTCAAAATTGAAATTCGCGGAGAAGAAAACATACCCAACACGAATTTTATTCTGTCAACAAACCACACCTCGATGATAGATTTCATCTTTGTTACATATTCAAAAAAGCTACCTCCCGTTCACTTTATGGCAAAGAGCGAGCTTTTTGACAATCCGTTTGAGAGAATGATTTTGAGCAGAATAAACTGCTTTCCCGTTGAAAGAGGAAACGGAAGATCCGAACAAGCACTTACCTATGCCGTTAACCTGTTGAAAAAGGGATTTAATTTTGCAATATTTCCCGAGGGCAAAATCAATTCTCAGCTTCCCTATTTTCCGGGAGAGGCAAAAAGCGGTATTTCAAGAATTGCCTGTGAGGCAAATGCGCCTATACTCCCCTGCTCTATATACTTTTCAGGTAAGCTTATGCCGTTTAAAAGGGTTATTATATCCTACGGCAAGCCGATTACCCGTGCAGAGATTGAAAACAATTTAAGCGAAAACGAATACGAGTATCACAAAAACAACTCTGCTTATATTTTCGACAAAACAAAAGCTTTATGGAAGGACTGTGCAGAATATGCCAAATCTGTTTGATTACATAAACGAATTCGGCAGTATTTCCTTTGACGAAGAAATGCCGAATGATGTTGACAATATAATATTCTGCAGGCTTGTTTATCTTGATTTTTCTGCACACATCGGAAAAACGATAGAAAAAATTGCTCAGGAGCTTGAGGAGAATAAAGGCACGCTCACCAAAAAGGGCGACCGCCACACAAGAAGCACCTACAAGCTTCTTTTTGAGCTTGCAGGCTCTGAAAGATTTAAAGGCGTTAAAATCCGTAATTTTCATTTAGAAGAGGATGACGATAAAAAATTCTCCTTTTGCGCCACAATTTTCGGTCTTAATAAAAGACTTGATTTTGTTGCCTTTCGAGGTACCGATGATTCGGTCGCTTCAATGAGCGAGGATGTTGCAATGTCGTGCAAATTTCCCGTAACAAGTCAAATAAAGGCGCTTCAGTACATAAACATTCACTACATAAATTCAAAAAGAAGTCTTTATCTTGCAGGTCACTCAAAGGGTGGAAACCTTGCTCTGTTTACATTCATCTGTGCAAACGAAAGCATAAAAGAAAAAATTATACGCGTTTACAACAATGACGGTCCCGGCTTTCCCGACAGCTTTATGGATGGAGAAATACCTGTTGAGCTTCGCGACAAAATAAAGGTTTTTGTGCCGAAGGACTGTGTTGTCGGCAGGCTGCTTCATAATTTTGCGGATTATACAATTATTGAAAGTAAATCCTTTTCCATACAACAACACAATATATTCAACTGGGAAACAGACGGCAGGGAGCTTAAACAAGCCAATGAATTTTCCGTATTCTCGGACACGATAGCGCAAACGCTCAAGGGCGGTATGCTATGCCTTAACTCAAAGGAGCTTAACAGAATATATCACATCATCTGCACAATAATCGAAAGATGCGGTATTGACAGTAAAAACGACATAAATATGGCATTTATTCAAAAGCTGATTGCGTTGCTTATCGAGGACGACAAGCTGTTTTCACCCGATTTGATTGAAAATATTATAAAATCTCTCGGAAAAGGCTTTTGGCTTTATTTGAAGCAATAAGAAAAAATCAGGCAGTTTATACTGCCTCATACTGCTGACATACGTGAACAGGGGACGGTTCCCTATGTTCCATTAATCTTTTCATTTTCGCCTGTACCGGTAGTGTTATATGAATACGAAGCGATATTATTGCCGTGGGTATATTCAATACTCTTGCCTCTTGAAACAGACGAATTAGGGGTTGTGGGAGCGGAATTAACCACCCCTTGTTTTATCAACACAAGGAACCGTCCCCCGTGCACTTGCATCCTTTTTGTATGTCTTATCACTTTTAGGCTTGTATGAGAATTTTAAGAAATG
>UQSH01000020.1 GCA_900543795.1 uncultured Oscillospiraceae bacterium
TTTTTAATATTTATATTATTATTATAACACTCATTAATAAAATCATCGGGAAATCCGCCTGTAAAGGTAAATTTAACGCTTCCTAAAAGAAAATACAAAAGCCTAACAAGCATCGGAAAACTCCAAGCAAAGAATTATGCCCTCAACTATTGCACCCTCGGGAGTGAAGGAGTCTATATGGAGTCCGTCTCCGCAGATAGTAACCGAGCGTTTTCCTATATTCAGCTTGATTTTTGAATCGGAATATTCAACAACGGATTTCAGCCCGTCAACAACGCATTGCGTGTTTCCGTAAAGCTCTATATGGGGCTCGCCCGTGTAATACTCAACAGGAAAATCGGTTATATTTTTCAGCATATTTTTCTTCATAAAACCACCAATAATTTATATGATTTATATAGGTGGTGTTATGAAAATAAATAAAAGTGCTGTTTCGCTGATTTTTCTTCTTTTCGTGGTAATATTGCTTATTTCCTGCTCCTTTGAGGCAAAAGAGGGCGCCCTGCGCGGCATTGCGCTTTCGGAAAGGGTTATCATTCCGAGCCTGCTTCCGCTTCTTATAATATTCAATTTAATTCAAAGCAGCTCTGCCGGCAGACTCTTTGAGAAGCTGCTTTTCCCCGTTACACGCTATGCCCTTCGCCTGCCGAAATGCACGGGAGGATGCGTTTTCTTTGGGCTTATGGGAGGCTTTCCCTCAGGTGCGATATTAACAAACAATCTTTACGAAAACGGGGATATTGACGATAAAACGGCTCGGCGGCTTTTGCGCTTTAATTTCAGCGGAGGTCCTGCATTCATCATAACAGCAGTTGGAACAGGATTTCTGCAAAGCAAAAAAATCGGGCTTATTCTGTTTTCAGCCGTTACGCTTTCATCAATTATTATTGCCGTTTTAACATCCTTCTTTGCCGAAAACGAAGAAAGCGGAGAATATTCCTTTGCGCAATTAAGTGTTGACGAGGCGCTTACAAAAAGCGTTGAGCAGGCAATAAAAAGCGTTTTAAGCATAAGCGCATACATAATTCTTTTTTCTGCGGTTAATTCGATAATAACCGTTCCCTCTTTTTTGGCTCCGATTATTGAAATAACAAGCGGAATTAACGAAAGCTGCAAAGGATTTTCAATTCCTCAGCTTGCATTTTTCCTTTCCTTTGGCGGACTTTGTATTCATTTGCAAATTTTCGGGATTATAAAGAGGGCGAAAATGAAATATCTTGATTTTCTGCTTTGGAGAGTTATAGGAGCATTTTTTGCTTATATATGCGCAATTCTTCTGCTTAAAGCTTTCCCCGTTGAAGCTGAGGTTTTTTCTAATTATTCGGATAGCATTTACCGATTTACAAGCGTTAATGCAACGCTTTCCGTTCTTATGGTTTTAGGCTGTGCCGTTTTTATATTTGATTTAGAGGGCAGAAAAACGAAATGCTGAAAAAAATAAAGCGTTGCCAACCGCAACGCTTTATCCTGTAATTATTTATCGTCCTTTTCTTTATTTTTTGAGGTTACTTTATTTAAGCCGTAGGTGCAGAGAACAATAACGCCGATAACAAGGAAAATGCCAACCATTCCTATTGCCATAATCGGAAGCGTTTCCTTATAAGAACCGGTGTTTATATTTAAAGCCATAGCCACTAAGCTGATTTTTGAAATTAAACTTAACATAATCCGCCCTCCTTAAATTATGCCTTCAACAAGCGTTAAGATAAGTCCGCCTGCTATAACGGAGGCAATCTGACCGGAAACATTTACACTGATTGACTGCATAAGCAAAAAATTCTGATTATCCTCTTTAAGTCCCATTTGATTAACAACTCTGCCGCTCATTGGGAAAGCAGATATGCCTGCCGCACCTATCATGGGATTAACCTTTCTGTCCTTCGGCAAAAACAGATTGAGAAGCTTTGCAAAAAATACGCCGCCAACCGTGTCGAATATAAACGCAACAAGGCCGAGCAAAAGAATAAGAAGAGTATCCCATTGAAGAAATTCTTCATAATACATTCTTGACGCAACCGTTACGCCGAGAAGAATTGTTATAAGATTTGCAAGTGCATTCTGCGCCGTTTCCGAAAGAGCATTAAGTACTCCGCATTCACGGATAAGATTACCGAACATAAGAAAACCAACAAGCGCAACGGATTTAGGAGCAACAAGCCCTGCAATAACCGTTATAATAATCGGGAAAAGGATTTTAGTTGTTTTGGAAACCTCGCCGGGCTGATATTTCATTCTTATACGGCGTTCCTTTTTTGTTGTGCAAAGCTTGATAAACGGCGGCTGAATAATGGGAACGAGTGCCATATAAGAATATGCCGCAACCATAATTGCGCCCAAATATTTTGAGCCGAGGGTTTGCGCAACAAATATTGATGTTGGGCCGTCTGCCGCACCGATAATTGCGATCGAGGCAGCATCTCTGTAATCAAAGAAAAACGACGCAACAAAGAAGGTTAGGAATATACCGAACTGCGCCGCCGCACCGAAAAGCATCAGCCACGGATTTTTAAGAAGCGGTCCGAAATCAATCATTGCGCCTATTCCGATAAAGAGAAGGAGCGGAAAAAGCTCGTTTGAAATACCCGCATCAAACAAAACCGTCAGCGGTCCGTCCTCGCCGATTGCTCCGCTTAACGGAAGATTAACAAGAATTGTGCCGAAGCCCATAGGCAAAAGCAATGTTGGCTCCATTTCCTTTTTGATAGCAAGGAAAATAAGCACACCGCCGATTGCCATCATAACGAGCTGCTGCCATTTGATATTTCCTAAATTTGAAAATAATTGAGCAAAGGTGTTTAAAACGCTTAACTGTATCATTTAATATTACCGTTACCTTTCCATGCAGAAAAACCACTTTAATATTTTAAACATTTATTTCAACATCTATTCCGAGCAAATCCTTATTGGCTTCAAGAATGGGCTTAACCGTTTCATTAAGAAAATCAGAGGTTTGTTCGGGTGCTCTGCCTATAAAGTTTTCAGGCTTCATAACGGCAAGGATTTCCTCCTTCGTCATCATAAACGCAGGATCTGCGGCAATTCTGTCTATCAAATCGTTTTTGCCGCCCTCTGCCTTAACAACAGAAGCCGCTGCCATTGAATGAACTCTGATTTTTTCGTGAAGCTCTTGGCGGTCTCCGCCCTTTTTAACGGCATCCATCATAATATTTTCCGTTGCCATAAACGGAAGCTCGCTCATAAGGCGTGATTCAATAACCTTTGGATAAACAACAAGACCGTTTGTTACATTGATATACAAATCAAGAATACCGTCTGTTGCAAGGAACGCCTCTGCAACCGAAACACGCTTATTTGCACTGTCGTCAAGCGTTCTTTCAAACCATTGAGCAGAAGCAGTCCACGCAGGATTGAGCGCATCTATCATAACATATCTTGAAAGAGATGCAATTCTTTCGCTTCTCATCGGATTTCTTTTATACGCCATTGCCGATGAGCCTATTTGATTTTTTTCAAAGGGCTCTTCAATTTCCTTTAAGTTTTGAAGGAGCCTTAAATCATTTGAAAACTTACAGCAGGACTGTGCAATAAGAGCAAGGCAGTTGCAAACAATCGTGTCAAGCTTTCTTGCGTATGTTTGTCCGCTGACGGGGAAGCACGCCTTAAATCCCATTTTTTCGGCAATTTTTCTGTCAAGCTCCTTGCATTTTTCGTGATCTCCGTTGAAGAGCTCAAGAAATGATGCCTGGGTTCCGGTTGTTCCCTTTGAGCCGAGAAGCATAAGAGTATCGAGCACATGCTCAATCTCTTGATAATCAAGAACAAGATCCATAAGCCAAAGAGTTGCTCTTTTGCCCACAGTTGTTGGCTGTGCAGGCTGAAAATGAGTGAAGCCGAGGCACGGCATAGACTTATATTCATCTGCAAATTTTGCAACGCCGGCAATAGCATTAACAAGCTTTTTCTTAATCAGCAAAAGCGCCTCGCGCATTGTGATAACATCTGTGTTATCTCCAACATAGCAGCTTGTTGCACCGAGATGAATAATCGGCCTTGCATTCGGGCAAAGGTCGCCGTAAGCGTGAACATGGCTCATAACATCGTGGCGAAACCTCTTTTCATATTCCTGCGCTGCCTCATAATTAATATCGTCTGCGTGAGCTTTAAGCTCCTCTATTTGCTCCTCGGTTACATTAAGACCGAGCTCATGCTCTGCCTCTGCAAGAGCAATCCAAAGCCTTCTCCATGTTTTAAACTTAAAATCGGGAGAATAGATATACTGCATTTCCTTGCTTGCATAGCGAGCATTGAAAGGCGAATTATATGTGTTATTAGGCATATTATTCAAGTCCCGTCCTTTTCATCATTTCGGCATAAGCGTCCTCTACTCCGCCGAGGTCGCGGCGGAAGCGGTCCTTATCAAGCTTTTCATGAGTATTAATATCCCAGAAGCGACATGTATCGGGGCTGATTTCATCAGCAAGAACGATAGTGCCGTCTGCGGTTTTACCAAATTCAAGCTTAAAGTCAATAAGCTCAACTCCGATTGAAGCAAAATACTCTTTAAGAACATCATTAACCTTAAATGCCATTTCCTTTATTGTGTCAACCTCTTCTCTTGTTGAGAAGCCGCAGGAGATTGCGTGATATTCGGAAATGAGCGGATCATCGAGCTCATCGCATTTATACGAAAATTCAATAGACGGAGCAACAAAATCCATTCCCTCTTCAAGTCCTAATCTTTTGCATATAGAGCCTGCCGCACGGTTTCTGATGATAACCTCGAGCGGAACAATTGTTACTCTTTTAACTGCTGTTTCACGGTCTGAAAGCTCCTTAACAAAATGAGTCGGAACTCCCTTTGCTTCAAGAATCTGCATAAGATAGTTGGACATTTTGTTGTTTACAACGCCCTTGCCCGCAATTGTGCCCTTTTTCTTTCCGTTAAAGGCAGTTGCGTCGTCCTTGTAATCAACAATAACAATTTCGGGATCATCCGTTGCCCAAACCTTTTTTGCCTTTCCTTCATATAACTGCTCTGTTTTTGTCATTTCAACATCCTCCGATTTATTTAATTTTAATTATTTGCCATATACAGATTTAATTCTTTCAACCGCTTCAATTGTTTTTTCGTAATTTCCGAATGCGGTTAATCTGAGATAGCCCTCGCCGCTCTTGCCGAAGCCCGAGCCGGGAGTGCCGACAACCTGACACTTATCAAGCAGATCGTCAAAAAATTCCCAAGAGGTCATATTATCCGGAGTTTTGAGCCAAACATACGGCGAATTAACTGCACCGTAGCAGGTGAAGCCTGCTTCTGTAAGCGTATCGAATATAACCCTTGCATTTCTTTGATAATATGCAATGATTTCTTTTGTTTGCTTCTTTCCCTCTTCGCTGTAAACAGCCTCGGCGGCTCTTTGAGTTATATAGCTTACGCCGTTAAACTTTGTTGCCTGGCGGCGAGCCCAGAACTGATTAAGGCTTGCGCCCTCAAAAACGAGCTCCTTGGGAACAACGGTGTAGCCGCAGCGAACACCCGTGAAGCCTGCTGTTTTAGAGAATGAGCGAAGCTCGATTGCGCATTTCTTTGCGCCCTCTATTTCATAAATTGATTTCGGCGAATCGTCTGTTATAAACGCCTCATACGCCGAATCGAAAAGAATAAGCGAATTATGTTCAAGTGCAAAATCAACCCACTTTTTCAGCTGCTCCTTTGAAGCAGTCATACCTGTTGGGTTGTTCGGAAAGCAAAGATAAATAACATCGGGAATTTCCGTTGGAATTTCCGGCATAAAGTTATTTTCCTCTGTGCAGGGCATATAGATTATATCCGTTCTGCCGCTCATAACATTTGAATCAAGATAAACCGGATATACGGGATCACAAATAGCAACCTTATTATCCGTGCTGAAAATATCACCGATATTTCCGCAGTCTGACTTAGCGCCGTCTGAAAGGAAAATTTCATCCTTTGCAATATCAACGCCTCTTGCTTCATAATCGTTTTTTTGAATAGCTTCAAGGATAAAGTCATAGCCGTACTCCGGCGGATAGCCTCTGAATGTTGCTTCATCGGCCATTTCGTCCACTGCCTTGTGCATAGCCTCAATAACGGCGGGCACAAGCGGCTTTGTTACATCGCCGATTGAAAGGCGGATAACCTCTTTATCGGGATGCGCTGCCTGATATTCCCTTTGCTTTCTTGCAACTGTTGAAAACAGATAAGAGCTTTCAAGCTTTAAAAAGTTGCTGTTAATTTTCATAATATTTTAATCCTCCTGTTTTATTGCAATTTATTTAAATCAATCTCTCCGCTGAAAACATATTCGGCAGGTCCCGTCATAAAGACGCTGTCGCCCTCATTTCCGCTCCAGGAAATTTCAAGGTCGCCGCCGAGGAGATGAACAGTTACCTCATTATCGGCAATGCCGTTTAGTATTGCGGCAACAACAGTTGCACAGGTGCCCGTTCCGCAGGCAAGTGTTTCGCCGGTGCCCCTTTCCCAAACACGCATTTCAATGCTTTTTCTGCTTTGAACAAAAGCAAATTCAGCGTTAACCCTTCTTGGAAAAACGGAATTGCCTTCAAAAAGAGGTCCGTATTTTTCAAGCTCAAACTCCCTCGGGCTTCTTTCAATAAACATAACGGCGTGCGGATTTCCCATTGAAACGCAGGTCATTGAAAATTCCCTTTCGCCAACTGTTATTTTTTCATTTATAACTCTTTCCTTATCGCTTAAAACGGGAATTTCCTCTGCTTTAAGAATGGGCGCACCCATATCAACCTTAACAAGAGAGACATTTCCTGCATTATCAAGAATAAGGCTTATATATTTAACCCTTCCCATTGATTCGATTGTAAATTCGCTTGACGAGGTGTAGCCCTTATCGTAAACATACCTTGCAACGCATCTTATTGCGTTACCGCACATCTCTGCACGCGAGCCGTCGGGATTATACATCACCATTTCAAAATCGGCATTGTTACCCTTTTTGATAAGAATTAATCCGTCTGCACCTATTCCGAAGTGGCGGTCTGAAAGCTTAACAGCCGCTTCGCTTTCGTTTTCAATAATCTCCTGCATACAGTCAACATATATATAATCGTTGCCGCAGCCGTGCATTTTAGTAAATTTCATACAGAGAACACTGCCTTTCACATTGTTATAAATCTAAAAAATCAAGCAAAGCTATCAAGAATATCCATTGCAACGGCAGACATTTTTTTGCCCGTTTTCATACTTTCGCTTTGGAGAAGCCTGTGCGCCTGCATTTCGCTTATTCCCTTTGAAGCCATAAGCGCCTGCTTTGCCTTGCTTATGTAGCCCTCCTCATCGGCGCTTCTTCTTGTAAAGCTTGATTTGCTTTGAGCAAGAATTGCAACCGTTTGAAGAAACTCCGCTCTGTCGATAGGAAGCGGAAGCGTTATCATATTTCCCATATACTGCTCGGAGCCGTTTTTTGAAAGAGCTATTATATCAAAATCCTGCGGAACCTGATCTGCCAAATCCGCAGAGCTCATATCCCTCATAAGAAACGGACAAACAATAACGCCCTTCTGCTTTTCCTGAGCAATTTCAAGTGCGGAGGAGCCGAGTGCACAAATATGCGAAACATGAAAGCCGCTTTTTTCGATAAGCGCTCTGATGGACAAAGCTGTTTCCTTAACCGGATAAACAACTATTATGTCCTTCATACGCTCACCTCTTTGCCCTGAAATGCAGTTTAAACCGTTTCAGTTAAATTATGTTAATAATTATAGCATATTTATATATATTCAATCAATAGTAAAAATAAATTAATAATCAATAATAAAATTTCTCATCAAGCATAAGTTTTAATTAGTTTTTACCAAAAAATTTGGATATTTTGCAACAATTTGCACAAATATTGCTTTTTTATAAAAAATTCTTGTAACAAACTAACCAAAAAACACTTGAATAATATATAACAAGGTGTTACAATATGTTTAAGAATATGCCAAGCTGCGTAAAAAAGGCATATATTATTGTTTTTTATGTGAAATGGAGATGAGAAAAATTTTATGGAAATAAAAAAAGAATATGAATTTCCGATTTATCTTTTTAATAAAGGTGAAAATTACAGGGCATACGAGTTTTTCGGTGTTCATAAAATTAAAGAGGGTGCTTATGTCTTTCGCGTTTGGGCACCGCACGCTGTTTCCGTTTCCGTTGAGGGCGATTTCAACGGCTGGGATATTGAGTCAAACTATATGATTCCGATTTCAAACGGCATTTGGGAATGTGTTATAGAGGGCGTTAATGTTTATGACTGCTATAAATATGTTATAAGAACAAAAAGCGGAAGGCTTGTTCACAAGGCAGACCCTTACGGAGTTCACTGCGAAACAAGGCCCGGAACGGCTTCAAAGGTTTACGAGCTTGCCGATTATAAATGGAACGATAAAAAATGGTTTAAGGAGCAGGGCACGGGAAGCGTTCTTGAAAAGCCCGTAAATATTTACGAAATACATTTCGGCTCTTGGAAGCAGCACGAAAACGGAGATTATCTTTCATACAGAGAAATGGCAGACGAGCTTATCCCTTATGTTTCCGATATGGGATACACCCATATAGAAATGATGCCGATTATGGAATATCCGTTTGACGGCTCATGGGGCTATCAGGTTACGGGATATTTCGCTCCCACCTCTCGCTACGGAGTTCCCGAGGACCTTATGTATTTTGTTGACAAATGCCATCAGGCAGGAATCGGTGTTATACTTGACTGGGTGCCTGCTCATTTCCCAAAGGACGCTCACGGACTTTATGAATTTGACGGCGAGCCGCTTTATGAATACAGCGATATGAAAAAGGGCGAGCACAAGGAATGGGGCACAAGGGTTTTTGATTACGGCAAAAACGAGGTTAAAAGCTTCCTCATCTCCTCCGCCATGTATTGGGCAGACAAATACCATTTTGACGGACTGCGTGTTGACGCCGTTGCCTCAATGCTTTATCTTGATTACGGCAGAGATGCGGGACAATGGACCCCGAATAAGGACGGCGGAAACGAAAACTATGAAGCGGTTGACTTTTTCAGGCAGCTTAATTCGGCTATGTTTAAGGAGCACCCCTCAATTATGATGATTGCAGAGGAATCAACCGCATGGCCGATGATAACAATGCCAACGGATATAGGCGGACTTGGCTTTAACTTTAAGTGGAATATGGGCTGGATGAACGATATGCTCCGCTACACCTCGCTTGATCCGCTTTTCAGAAAGGGCAACCACAACTGCATAACATTCAGCTTTTTCTATGCTTTTTCGGAAAACTTTATTTTGCCGATAAGCCACGACGAGGTTGTTCACGGAAAATGCAGCTTACTTAACAAAATGCCCGGCGAATATGATATGAAATTCGACGGAATGAGGCTGTTTTTATCATATATGATGGCTCATCCCGGCAAAAAGCTTTTGTTTATGGGGCAGGAATTCGGACAGTTCAAGGAATGGGCATACGAAGAGGGGCTTGACTGGCTTCTTCTTGATTACGACAAGCATAAAAGGCTTGCGGATTTTTCAAAAACGCTTAACCGCTTTTACAAAGATCATCCCGAGCTTTGGGAAATTGATTACAGCTGGGAGGGCTTTAGCTGGATTTCAAGCGATGATAATGCAAATTCAACGATTGCATTTCGCAGAATCAGCAAGAGCGGAAAAGAAATTATAGGACTTTTCAACTTCACTCCGAACGAGCATACAGATTATAAAATCGGAGTTCCCGAGCCGGGTAAATATAAAGTTATTTTTGATTCAAACCTTAAAAAATTCGGCGGAAGCAAGGCAAAGCTTTCGGGAACATACAAAACAACCAAAAAGGCAATGCACGGCTTTGACCAAAGCATTTCGGTTAAGGTTGGAGGTCTTAACGCATTGTTTATAGAAAAAATATAAAAGGTTTGGCAATGAAAGCCACTGTTTAAATTGCTCTTCATTGCCTAAAACAGGGAGGAATTTTTATGGCTCATAAATCAAATGTTGTTGCAATGCTTCTTGCAGGCGGTCAGGGAAGCCGTTTGGGAGTTCTTACCAAGAAAATTGCAAAGCCTGCCGTTCCTTACGGCGGAAATTACCGCATTATAGATTTCCCTCTTTCAAACTGTGTTAACAGCGGTATATACACAGTAGGCGTTTTAACACAATATCAGCCCCTTGAGCTAAACGATTATCTCGGAAACGGTCAGCCTTGGGATTTAGACAGACAAAACGGCGGAGTTCATGTTCTTTCTCCTTACGAGGCAATCGGAGGAGCGGAATGGTATAAGGGCACTGCAAATGCAATTTACCAAAACATTAATTTCATTGAAAAATACGATCCGGAATATGTTGTTGTTCTTTCAGGCGACCATATTTATAAAATGAATTACGCCAAGATGATTGATTTCCACAAGAAAAACGACGCCGCCTGCACAATTGCGGTGCTTGAGGTTCCGTGGGAGGAGGCTTCACGCTTCGGCATTCTTGCAACTGATGAAAACGATAAAATCTATGAATTTGCAGAAAAGCCCGCAGAGCCGAAATCAAACAAGGCTTCAATGGGCGTTTATGTGTTCAGCTGGGACAAGTTAAAGCATTATCTTATTCAGGATGAAAACACCGAGGGCTCTTCAAACGATTTCGGCAAAAACATTATTCCCACCATGCTTGACGCAGGTGAAAGAATGTTTGCGTTCCCGTTTAAAGGATATTGGAAGGATGTTGGCACAATCGACTCTCTTTGGGAGGCAAATCTTGATATAATCAACCCCAATGTTGACCTTGATTTGAGCGACCCGAGCTGGAAGATTTACAGCAGAAATCCCGTTAGTCCTCCTCACTATATCGGAAAGAACGCAAAAGTTGAAAACTCCTCTGTTTCCGAGGGATGTGAAATTGAGGGTAATGTTGATTACAGCGTTATTTTCAGCAATGTAACTATTGAAGAGGGTGCCGATGTCAGATACAGTGTTATTATGCCGGGAACGGTTATTAAAAAGGGTGCAAAGGTTTATTATTCAATAGTTGCCGAAAACGCAGTTGTTGAGGAAAACGCAAAGATTGGCGAAATTCCCGAGCTGCTTGAAAAGCCTGAGGAATGGGGCATTGCCGTTATCGGCTCTGACGCAAAAATAACCGCAGGAAAGCAAATCGAACCGGGCGTTATGATAAAATCGGGCGAGGAGGTATGAGAGCTATGAACGGAAAAAAGGTTTTAGGTATAATTTTTGCAAATATTCACGAAGAATCACTTGATAGCTTAACTGCTATGAGAACTATGGGCTCCGTTCCTTTCTGTTCAAGATACAGACTTATTGATTTTCCGCTTTCCAATATGGTTGAAAGCAATGTAACAAAGGTTGGCGTTATCACAAACGCAAACTTCCAATCACTTATGGACCATGTCGGAACAGGCAAGCCTTGGGATTTAAGCAGAAAAAACGACGGACTCTTCATTCTGCCTCCGTTTAATGTTGGCAGCGCGGCAATGTGGGGCAACAGAATTGATGCAATTTACGGCAATATGGGATTTCTTGAGCAAAGCAATCAGGACTATGTTGTTATGAGCGATTGCAACAATGTTTTATCTCTTGACTACAAGGCACTTTTCAACGCTCACGAGGCTTCGGGAGCAGACATAACGGTTGTTGGCGTTAAGGCTCCTATGCCCGATAAAATCGGCTCTATCCTTTGCTTTGACAAGGTTGAGGCAGACGGCAGAATTACCGAAATGAGCCTTGACAGGCAGACAGACGGCGATGTTTACCACAGTGTTAATATCGTTATTATGAAAAAATATTTGCTTGAATCTCTTATCACAACTGCACATTCAAAGAATGAAATTTCCTTCCAAAGAAATGTTCTTATGGCAAATGCAAAGGATTTAAAGATTTACGCCTATGACGCAACAGACAGCTTTGTTGGCACAATATCCTCCATTCAGGCATATTACGATGTTTCAATGAAGCTTCTTGAAAAGGAAAGCCGTGCAAAATTATTCAGCCGGGAATTTCCGATTTACACAAAGGAAAGAGACGATATGCCGTCTCTTTACGGCATTGAATCTCAAGCAAGCAATTCCCTTGTTGCAGACGGCTGCATCATTGAAGGAACAGTTGAAAATTCAATAATATTCAAGGGTGCAAAGGTTGCCAAGGGAGCAGTTGTTAAAAATTCAATTCTTATGCAGGATACTGTTGTGGGCGAAAACGCAAAATTAAACTGCGTTATAGCCGATAAGGATGTCAGCATCAAAAACGGTGTTGAGCTTTCGGGCGCTCCCTCCTTCCCTGTTACTCTTTCAAAGGGAACAAGAATTTAGAAAGGGCTGTTAAAAATATGAAAGTTTTATATGTTGCTTCCGAGGCTAATCCATGGATGGCCTCCGGCGGCTTAGGAGATGTTGCCGGCTCGCTTCCCATTGCGCTTCGCAAAAGATTAATCGGATGCAGAGTTGTTATGCCTCTTTATGACTCCATCAAGCCCGAATTAAAGGAAAAGATGAAATTCATTACCTCAATTTCCGTTCCTGTTAGCTGGAGACGGCAATATTGCGGAATTTTCGAGGCAAAGCTTAACGGAGTTGTTTTCTATTTTCTTGATAATCAGTATTATTTCAAAAGAGACGGAATTTACGGTCATTTCGACGACGCTGAAAGATTTGCATTCTTTGCAAGAGCGGTGCTTGAAATAATTCCCGCTATCGGCTGGAAGCCCGATATTATCCATTGCAACGACTGGCAGAGCGCTCTTACTCCGCTTTATTACAGCTGCTATTACGCAACAAGAATGGGATATGAAAACATTAAAACGGTTTTCACAATTCACAACATTCAGTATCAGGGAAAATACGGAAACGAGCTTCTTCAAGATGTTCTCGGCATTGCTCCCGAGCATTATGATTTAATTCAGTATGACGGCCTCGTAAACTTTATGAAGGCAGGCATTGAATGTTCAAATAAGGTTACAACCGTTTCCCCAACCTACGCAAAGGAAATTCTTGATCCATGGTATTCTCACGGACTTGATCCGATTTTAAATCAGCGTTCGTGGAAGCTTTGCGGAATACTTAACGGAATTGATACTGACAGCTACAATCCCGAAACAGACGCATCTCTTTGGAAAAATTATAACGCAGACGATTTTTCAGCAAAGGCAGAAAACAAGGCAGAGCTTCAAAAAATGATGGGCCTTGCCGTTAACCCCGACACACCGCTTATCGGCATAGTTACAAGGCTTGTTGGCCACAAGGGTGTTGACCTTATGAAAGAGGTGCTTGAAAAGAGCCTTTGGGAAAGAGATGTTCAGTATGTTGTTCTCGGCTCGGGCGAATGGCAGTATGAAAGCTATTTCAGAGGTCTGCACGATAAATATCCCGATAAGGTTGGACTTCGTCTTGGCTTTGTTCCCGACCTTGCGAGAAAAATTTATGCAGGTGCGGATATGTTTCTTATGCCAAGCAAGAGTGAGCCCTGCGGACTTTCGCAGATGGTTGCGCTTCGCTACGGTACTGTTCCGATTGTTCGCGAAACAGGAGGACTTAAAGACTCCATTACAGACAGCGGCGACGGAGAAGGCAACGGCTTTACATTTAAAACCTATGACGCTTACGATATGCTCGGTGCAATTTACAGAGCGGTTGAAGCGTATAACAGCAAGGATTATTGGAAAATGCTTGTTGAGCGTGCGCTTCGCTGTGATATGAGCTGGGGCAAATCGGCAAACGAATATATTAAAATGTATAAATCATTACTTAAATAAACTAAAAGCACCTTGGGGCTTTCAAAATCCCAAGGTGCTTTTTTATGTTTAATTTATTCAACGAAAGGCTAAATTTAGGTCAGTCGTTACCCTATTCAATAAGCTTTTGCTGATTTTATTGATTTTCATTATCGCTTTTCGGCTTTTTCATTGTTAGCGAAATCCGCTTTTTCTCTGCATCGGCAGACAAAACCCAAACGGTAACAATATCTCCCACCTTTAAAATCTCCGACGGATGCTTTATAAACCTGTTTGTTATCTGCGAAATATGAACAAGGCCGTCCTGATGAACGCCGACATCAACAAACGCTCCGAAATCAATAACATTCCTAACGGTTCCTTTTAGCTCCATTCCTGCTTTAAGGTCTTCAATGCTCATAACATCCGTGCGAAGCATAGGCTGAGGAAGCTCTTCACGGGGATCTCTGCCCGGCTTGCTTATTTCCGTTATAATATCAATCAGAGTAGGCTCGCCTATTTCAAGCTCCTTTGCAAGCGCACAGGTTCCGTTTGCTTGGGCATATTCCTTTATTTTTGAAACCCTGCCCTGCCTAACCTCTTCATCAGACACACCGCAGATTTTAAGAAGCCTTTTAGCCGCAGGATATGATTCGGGATGCACCGCCGTGTTATCAAGAACATCCTTTGAATCTGAAATTCTTAAAAAGCCTGCGCACTGCTCAAACGCCTTTGGACCGAGCTTTGAAACCTTTTTAAGCTCCGAGCGAGATTTAAAGGAGCCGTTTTCCTCTCTGTACTGCGTTATATTCTTTGCAATTGCAGATGAAACACCTGCAACTCGAACAAGCAAAGACGGCGAAGCCGTGTTTAAATCAACGCCAACAGAGTTTACGCAATCCTCAACAACGCCGTCAAGTGCGCTTGAAAGCTCCTTTGGCGGCATATCGTGCTGATACTGCCCTACTCCAATTGCCTTTGGATCAATTTTTACAAGCTCTGCAAGCGGATCTTGAAGCCTTCTTGCAATTGAAACGGCGGAGCGCAAAGAAACATCAAATTGCGGAAACTCCTGCGCCGCAAGCTTTGAAGCAGAATAAACAGACGCACCTGCTTCACTTACAACCATATATGAAATTCCGCAATCAAGCTCCTTTATAACCTCTGCGGCGAAAACCTCTGTTTCGTGAGAGGCCGTGCCGTTTCCGATTGCAAACATTTTAACATTATATTTATTTACAAGATTCTTTATAATCCTTTTTGCCTCATCTGTTTTACTGTGAGGCGGAGCGCAGTAAATAACCGCCGTGTCAAGCACCTTGCCCGTTTCATCAACAACGGCAACCTTGCAACCTGTTCTGTAACCCGGATCAAGCCCGATTGTTACCCTGCCTTTAACCGGTGGCTGCATAAGAAGCTGGGCGGTGTTTTTTGCAAAAACCTTTATTGACTCCTGCGAGGCTCTTTCGGTTAATTCATTTCTAATCTCTCTTTCAATGCTTGGGAAAATCAGGCGTGAATACGCATCCTCACACGCCCTGCGAACAAGCTCTGAACATGCACAGCTGTTTTTTATATGAAGCCCCGTAACAACGCTCATTGCGTGGGGCTTATCAACCGAAACACCCGCCTTCAAAAAGCCTTCCTTTTCTCCTCTGTTGATTGCAAGTATTCTGTGGTTTGGAATTTTTGCAACAGGCTCGGTGTATTCCTTATAAATATCATAAACACCAAGCTCGTCCTTTGCGGCAGATGCCGTTATGCTTCCGTGGGCACGGCAAACATATCTTAATTGCTTTCTTACCTGAGCGTCATCGGAAACCGTTTCGGCAATTATATCCATTGCACCGTTAAGTGCGTCCTCAACCGTTTCAACCTCTTCGTTTAAGTATTCCTCTGCAAGCTCCTGCGGATTATCCTTTGCCGACTGCTCATAAATGCGAAGCGCAAGCGGTTCAAGCCCCTTTTCCTTTGCAACGGACGCCCTTGTTTTTCTTTTTGGACGGAACGGGCGGTATATATCCTCAATCTCCGTTAAGGTTTTTGCATTATCAATGGCAAGGGATATTTCATCTGTCATTTTCTCCTGCTCTGTTATTGACTGCCTAACCTTTTCCTTTTGTTCTTCAAGAGAACGCAGGTATTCAAGACGCTCAAAAAGCTCTCTTAGTATTTGGTCGTCAAGAGAGCCTGTTGCTTCCTTTCTGTATCTTGCAATAAAGGGAATTGTGTTTGAATCATCAATAAGCTTAACTGTGTTTTCAATCTGCCAAAGCTTTAAGCCGAATTCAGCGGCAAGCATTTCGTTTATATTCATATTTTAACCTATCCATTTTTTCTTTTTAACAATTAAAGTTATAACCGTTACAACAACAATTGAAAGCACTATCACAAAAAGATAGCCGTATTTCCAATAAAGCTCGGGCATATTTTTGAAATTCATACCGTACCAGCCGACTATAACCGTCAGCGGAAAAAAGATTGTTGTTACAGCGGTAAAAATCTGCATTGTGTGGTTCAACTTTAAATCTATATAAGACTGATATGCATCCTGAAGATGAACAACAGAGCCGCGAAGCAGCTCAACATCATCTCTTAATCTGTTTGTTTTTTGTGTAAAATTAGAAATGTAGCGAAGATAATCCTCATCGAATATTTCGTTTTCATTATCTTCGAGTGCTTCGCCTATATCCATAAGCTGCTCATAATAATTGCGAAGCGTGAGCAGCTCCTTTTTCATACGAAGAAGCTCAAAATTAAAATCATCCTTTGCCTTATCCTTTAAAACAGTTTCTTCAAGCCGTGTTATATCAAACCCGATATCCTCAATGGCTTTATAATCCTTATTTGTTATACTGTCCAAAAAAGAATATATGAGCTTTTCAAGCGTTATATTTATCGGGGAATATTTGCCGAGGGAGGACATAAACTTATCTCTTGTTGAGCCGTCGCTGTCTGCAACATCAACAACAATAAGCAAATTTTTCTTTATAAAAAGTGCTATTATATCCTTTTCTCCCATTATTTTCTGTGCATTAATAACCGAAAGCTTCGTAAAGCAATAATCATCATTAACCTCAACTCCAAAGCGAGAATAATGTGCGTCTTGCCCAAGCGACTCAACATTTGAGCGCGCAAAGCCGAAGTGCTCATAGATTTTTTCAAATTCACTTACGGTTACATAGCCTGCCGTTACATAATGAGGATTTATATCTTCAATACTAACGGTTACAACATCATCGGAAAATTCATAAAACATTAAATCGCCGCCTTCATATAAACGATCAGCAGGCAGAATAATAACATTCTGCCTGCAAGAATAAATACATTTGAATTAATAGTTTTCGGCCTTAATTTCAAAATATGCTCTCGGATGCGCACAAACGGGGCAAACCTCCGGAGCCTCCTTGCCTACAACAATGTGTCCGCAATTTGAGCATTTCCAAATTTTTTCCTCGTCCTTGCTGAAAACAATTCCGCCCTCAACATTTGCAAGAAGCTTAAGATATCTTTCCTCGTGCTCCTTTTCGATTTCACCAACCTTTTCAAAAAGAACGGCTATATCCTCGAAGCCCTCTTCCCTTGCTTCCTTGGCAAAGGCTGCATACATATCTGTCCACTCATAGTTTTCTCCCTCTGCCGCATCCTTAAGATTGGTTGCGGTGTCCGGAATACCGTTGTTGTGAAGAATTTTGAACCAGATTTTTGCATGCTCCTTTTCGTTCATTGCAGTTTCCGTGAAAAGATTTGCAATTTGAACAAAGCCATCCTTTTTAGCCTTTGAAGCATAATACTGATACTTTGTGTGTGCCTGACTTTCTCCTGCGAAAGCCGCCATTAAATTTGCCTGTGTTTTTGAACCTTCGAGTTTCATAATAAAATTCCTTTCTCTTATATATTTAAAGCATAATGCTTTATAACTTATTATACACCGTTTTTCCTTAAATTAGTAACGATAATAACAAACGCACTCCAAGCCGCCTGAAAAATAATGATATTAACTGCATTGAGCTGGCTTATACCGTTTACAATGCCCAAAAGCGCAGCAACGCCAAAGCCGAGCGCAGAGCCAAAGGCGGCAAGCACTGTTATTATTTTTTCGGTGCTGACAAGATTATCCGCTCCCAAAACGGAGGAAATAAACGCAAGGGTTGAGCCGTTATGCACCGCATAGGCAGGACTTTTTTCAACAACCGCTTCGCTGTATTTTTCAAAACATCGGCTGTTTGACGCCGTCATAACTCTAATAAAGCCCTCGGGAAGATCAAAAATATTCATAACGCTTTCCTCATTTATGTAAGGATCGCAGCTTTTGAGAATTAATGTTATTCCGCTTTTTTCAAGCTTTTTAAGGCTTTTTTTAAGCTGAGGCTCGGCTGAATAGCTGACTATAAACATTGCCGAAATTTTGCCTGCTACTGCAAGATAAAGAGCCTTTCTGCCCTTTCGTGTGTATTTCTTTTCGTATTCGATTTTAGGAACGCTGACACCGTGCCTTATAAGCAAATCTCTGTTTCCAACAAGGATTTTCTTTTGATAAATCCAAGCAGATGTGCCCATTTTATCCTCATAAATAACGCCGTCAACCTCCGGCAAAATAGACTGCTTGCCGACTATAACATCATCAAAAACATGAGCAAGCGGACTTTTCGTTTTGATAATAACTGCGGCGGTTTGCAAAATTGCGTCATCTATTTTTGCTCCGTTAAAGGTTTTAAAGCCATGCAAATCGCATGAGCGTCTGCCAAACAAATCAGATGCCTCCATAACAAGAGCATTTGAATCGTGAATAAAATGTGCACCCTCAAAGCCGCATATCATTGCGCCCTTTCTTTCAAGCTCCTTTGAAACGGAAATCAATGCGCAGTTTGTTGCGGCAAGGGAAGCAACGGGGCACGAAAGTATAACGCACGCCGCAAGAACATTCGCCGCCGCTATCCAATTTTCCTGAACAAGACCGACTGCAACAAAAAGCACCGTATTTAAAATTACCAAAACAGGAACTAAAATTTTCGCCATTCTGTCGGCAGGCTCGGATGCAAATGAAATTTCAAGAAAGCTTGTTGGGAAATCTGTTTTTACGCTGTATTTAAGATACGGCTTACCGTCCAGCATATTTCTTGAAATAACTGCGGCATCAACCTCGTTTACTATATCCTCAACAGTTGATTTTTCGCCCGGTGAGGTTAAAAATTCAAAGTTTTTGATTATTCTGACAAGCATAATTATTTTTCCGATATTGCTCATAAACAGGGCAAACACCGCCGCAGACGGAAGAAGCGCACCTCCGTCAAGCGTTATATCCGGATAAATAATAAGCGCAATTGAATGTGCAAGCGTTGCCGTGCAGGCCACAACAACGGGAAAATCGGAATTAATTCCCTTTCGGAAATTTAAGCCGTGAATAATAAGATTTATATTAACAAGAATAATAACTGCAAAAATAACGACTGCCGTTAAATAATACGCAAAATCGTTGCACAGAAAAGCGGGAAGATAAACCGATCTTTCAAGCAGCGTTAAAGCAAAAAGAGCTGCTCCGAAAACAACCGTTAAGCAAAGCTGAATTTGAACGGATGTCTTTCTTTTAATAAGCTGTTCGAGCGTTTGCTCCTTTTCGTTTTCGTTTTTATAATCGTCAAATTTAATCTTCTTTGCTTCGCTTTTAGTGTCGCCCTCAACCTCTTCCTTGGCAAAAAGGCGAAATTTATTCACCTTTTCCTCACGGCGTCTGCGAAGCATTTCCTCGGCAACCTCTTCGTCTATAACGGGAACCTCGTCAACCTCATCGTCAAAGCCCGTCATTTTAATTTGATCTTCACTTGTGTATTCGTCGCTTTGACGGGTAGGAGCGTTATTCTCCTTTGGCTCGCCCGAAAGCATTATTCGGGTTTTATCAAGCTCCTCAACCGCAAGAATTGTTGGTATTTCCTGCAAATCGGAGGTTTTGTCAAACCTTGATTTGCTTTTTATTGTTGCCGCCTTTTCGATAATTTGCGGAGGCGAATCCGAAAATTCGCTGTCTGCCGAATTTTTTCTGAAAAAGCTTTTTTTAGCCGATACTCTGCTCGGCACAACGGCGGTTTTTTGCGTTACTCTAACGGGGCGTGTTTTATCCGAAACGGAATTAACAACGGCGGTTTTCTGCGAAGCAGAGGAATTATCGCTTTCCTCGGCACTTATCTTGCCGGATTTATCCTGCAAGGAGTATTCCTTAACCTGCTCATTTTCGCTTTTAGGAGTAAAGGTTTTAACCTCCTCAACAGGTTCAAGAGGCTCCTCAACGCTTTTGATTTCCGCCTTTGCCTTTTCGGATTTTCTTCCTATGCCGTCAAGCACCTCCTGCGCCTCACGCAGAATTTCCTCAACGGAAAGATTGTTATTCTCGCTCATAAAAATTCACTCATTTATATTTATAGTTCAAGCCTTTGGCGTGCAATTTCATACATAATTACGCCTGCGGCAACAGATGCGTTAAGGCTGTTTACCTGCCCTCTCATCGGAAGACTTACCGTTACATCGCATTTTTCCTTAATAAGTCTGCCTACTCCCCTGCCCTCACTGCCGACAACAAGAGCACAACCGCCCGAAAAATCGGTTTTGCACCAAGGCTGCCCGTCCATATCTGCACAATAAACCCAGATGTTTTTCTTTTTTAAGTCCTCAATAGCAGAGGCAAGGTTGCCTACTCTTGCAACCTTAACATATTCAAGCGCACCGCACGAGGTTTTTGAAACAACAAAGTTTAAACCGACATTGCGCCTTTTAGGAATAATAACACCGTGCACTCCGCACGCCTCGGCAGTTCTTATAATTGCGCCTAAATTATGGCTATCCTCAATCTCATCGCAGATAATGATAAACGGAGGCTCATTCTTTTCCTTTGCATATTCAAGAATTTCTTCAACAGAGCTGTATTCGTGGGCAGGAACACAGGCGCATACGCCCTGATGATTAGCTCCTGCACACATAAAATCAAGCTTTTTCCTGTCAACATTTTTAACAACAACGCCCTTTTCCTTTGCAATGGCAAGAATTCTTGTTACAGAGCCCTCTCTTTCGCCCTTTGCAACGGAAATACATTCAATTTCCCTGCCGCTTTTGAGAAGCTCCATAACTGCATTTCTGCCTATAACAAGATTATCGTTTTCCTTATAATCAACATTTGCGTTTTTCAATAACCGTCCTCCGTGCGCTCTGCGTTTTCAATTGCTTTCTTATAAATATTATAACACCCGCGGCAATTATATTCAATCGGAAATTATTAAAAATCCCGCCTGATTTTCAGGCGGGAAGCTGTAAATATTTGTATTCGCTTTACTAAATGGACGATTGGTCTAAAATTAAGAAAGCCTTATTACTTTTGTTCGGTTATATTTCCGTTTGAATATGAATAAGTATAGGTTTTTCCTGATTTTTCATCATTAGCACGCACAAGCTGATTAAGGCCGTCATATACATAGCTTGTTGTATATGTGCCGTCTGTTAAGCTTAAAATATTGCCTATGCCGTCATAGGTGTATGTATATGTTCCTGCGGGGGTTTGAACGGAATTAACAAGCGTTGTTGTTCTGCCTTCATCAACATCCTGATATGAATAAAGATTGTTGAAGGAAGCAATTTTTTTGTTTGTTAATCTGCCCAATGCGTCATAGGTATAGCTAACCTTTTCGTTTCCGTTCCACGATACGGAATATATTTGGTCGGGCATTTCGCCTGCGGAAAGATTGCCGTATCGATATCCGATATTTTGTGTGCCTAATGCAGAATAGTGCTTTATGCCTGTAAGATAATTAGTTTTATCTGCATAGGTAAAATCGCCCACCGCAGTAAACAATGATAAATCATTGTTGTACCTAAGATAAAAATTATTTTTTAATTTTTATCTTTTATTTCCTTTACACCATGTTTAACAAGCATTGCGAGTAAAAATTCATAATTTGTAAAAAATGTATTTGCATTAACGTTTTTTGTGTTAGTTTTTATAACTAATACGCCATTATCTTTTATTGTAAACCATAAACAATCTTTATATTTAATTTTGTATGTTTTAAATAATGGTTTATAAAGAAAATAATCTTTAGTTTTAAAAATTTCAATTTTCCAGACAAGTGTATTAAAAATAATATAAATGCCTAATAAATCAAAACTACAAAATATTAATAATACCCACCATATATTTTTGCCAATTGGCGAAGATATATTATTTGGAAATATTGTAAAAAGTATAAAAATAGAGAAGATTAAAGTTCCTATAATTCCAATCCACAGAAATGTACTAGGTGTTCGGATAATGATATGTTCTTTTTCTAAATTTATAATTGCTTTTTTATCATTTTGCTTATCAACAAAATAAAATATAACATATAAAACTATAGGTATTAATGCATATGCGATAAAACGTTCAAATCCCGACATATTCAGTTAGTCCTCCTTCTTAATATCTTCAATCTTCTTGAAGAAAAAGTATTTGTAGCTGAACCAAATACAAATCTTTTAAGAGTGTATTTTAAGGCATTCTTTACGCCTTTTTTTCTAATTAAATATCTTCCAATTTGTTTTGCTGCATATTTAGTGTTTTTTCTTCGAAATTCTCTTGTAATTCCATTTTTAGCACTATTCCAAGTTTGAACAAGAACTTTTCCGTCAGTGCCTTTTCCGCCGATTACTCCGCCTATTGCTCCAGCAACAGTGCTAATTGCAGTATCAATGATGTCAATTTTTTCACCTTTTATCATTTGTTCTGCAATATATGTTCCTCCTCCGAGTGCCGCATTAATAGCTATAGATGTAGGTAATCCAATACTTGTCATTGCTAAGCCACCTGATATCGCTCCTGATAAAGCATTGACACCTACTACTGTCCAATTTACGCTTCCGGTGTCCTTATATTGTGTAATTGCAGAAATTGTAGCACAAATTGTACCGCCTACAAAGGCGCTGGCGGCAATTAATCCTGCGTAAGTCCATAAATCACCTTCATCATCAACACGATTTATTGGATTGTTGTCACAATAAGCAAATAAATTTTTATCTGTTAATTCTGTTGGCGTTGCCGTAGGTAAAGCATAATTATCAGAATTAATAAATCTGCAAGCGTCTGCATTATAATAACGAGAGCTGAGGTAGTACCATTCTGTTTCCTTATCGTAGTAATAGCTTCTGTAACGGATAGGGTTAAGGCCTGCAATTTCTGTGTTGCCGGTTATTTCCAGAACCTTGCCCCACGCGTCATAATAATAGCGTGCAAGCACATTTCCGTTGCTGTCTGCTATTGCAGTAACATCATTTTGTGCATTCTTTATGTAGTAATATTCCGTGGAGTTATATATAAACCCAAATGCGTCCGAGTTATTATCATACATAAATACGATAATATCGTTGCCCGTTTTTTGACCGGCAAGAATTTCACCGTTGTATATATACTCGGTATTTACTCCGTTTACGGTCTTTGAGGTCCTCTGTCCGTCGCCGTTATATGTATATGAAACGGTGCTTTCTCCCTCGGTTATTCCCAAAAGCTGTCTGCCGAGCCAAGTTAATTCCTTGTTGCCGATTGTGAGAGGATTACCTATTTCATCATAAACTATTTGTTCGCCGTTATGTGATGTCAGCAGGTCGCTCCAAGTGCTGTTGCCGTATGACCAAGTCTTTGTGTCAACAGCCTCTCCGAGCTCACCTGTTGTGTAAGCATATCTTATTGCTTTCGATTTTACAATAACATATAAAATAATCAAAATCAATAAAATATCGAAAAAATACGAGTGTCAAAAATGCACGCAAAATTGAAATTTCAAAATAAAAAACGGATTAGTTAAGCCGTTTTTTTTGAGGTTAGTTTTCATTTTTCGTGCAAAAATAACACGACGTTTTTTGGGCTTTTTCGTCTAAAAAATTGACAAGCAATGCCAAACAAAGAATAATAGCCTTCTTATTTCCTTTGGATTGAGCCTTACAGGGAAAGAACTGCCGATATTTATTTACACGATTTGATAATCACAATCTGACGGGAATATCTTTTTCGTTTAAATATTTTTTCAATTCGGGAATCGGAAGCTCGTTAAAATGGAAAAGGCTTGCGGCGAGAACGGCGTCTGCCCTGCCGTCTGTAAAGGCATCGTAAAAATGCTCTGCCCTTCCTGCTCCGCCGGAGGCAATAACAGGTATGCCCACATTTTCGGAAACGGCACGCGTAAGCTCAATATCATAGCCGTTTTTCTGTCCGTCGCAATCCATAGAGGTTAAAAGGATTTCTCCGGCTCCCCTCTGCTGTGCCTCGCAAGCCCATTTAACTGCGTCTATTCCCGTTGGGATTCTTCCGCCGTTTAAATAAACCTCCCAGCCTGAGCCGTCGTCCTTTCTTTTTGCATCAATAGCGCAAACAACACACTGACTGCCGAATTTATAAGCGGCGTCATTAATAAGCTCGGGATTACGCACTGCCGCAGAATTAACGGAAATTTTATCCGCACCTGCACGAAGAAGCTCCTTAAAATCATCAACCGTGCGTATTCCTCCTCCAACGGTAAAAGGAATAAAAACGGTTTGAGCAACTCGTTCAACAATATCAATCATTGTGCTTCTGCCCTCGTGAGTGGCTGTTATATCAAGCAAAACAAGCTCATCGGCACCCTGCTTATCATAAGCTGCGGCACACTCAACGGGATCGCCTGCATCTCTTAAATCAACAAATGAAACGCCCTTAACAACTCTTCCGTTTTTAACATCAAGGCAGGGTATTATTCTTTTTGCATACATATATCAGCCCTCCGTTTTAACAAAATTTTTAAGCAGACAAAGACCGATTTCTCCGCTTTTTTCAGGATGAAACTGCGTTGCAAAAAGATTTTCTCTTTCAACAGCACACTCAATTTCAACACCGTACTCGGTTGTTGCCGCAACATCACCCTCACCTGCGCCTTTAAGATAAAAGGAATGAACGAAATAAAAATAACTGTTTTGAGGAATCCCGTCAAAAAGTCGGCTGTCCTCCCTGTGAGTAACGGAATTCCAACCGATGTGCGGAACCTTCAATCCCGTATCCTGCGGTATTGAAACAATTTCTCCGCCAAGCAGACCGAGCCCGTGTGCATTAGGGCTTTCCTCGCTTTTGTTAAAAAGAAGCTGCAAGCCGAGGCAAATTCCCAAAAACGGCCTACCTGAAAGAGCGGCATCTTTAACTGTTTCAACAAGCCCTCTTTGCGCCATCGAGCTCATTGCGTCGCCGAAGGAGCCTACTCCGGGAAGTATTATGTGGCTTGCGCTCATAATTGTTTTTTTATCGTCTGTAATAACATTTTCTGCGCCGATAAAATCAAGAGCTTTTTTAACGCTCATAAGATTACCTGCACCGTAATCAATAATAGCAATCATTTTCTTTCTCCGCAATTAAATATTTAGAATAACTAATATGATTTTATCATATAAAATACACCTTTTCAATACAAAATCATTGACAAACAAGCTCTTTTGATATACAATTCATAGGTAGCAAAAAAAGAGTTAACACTCCCTTTGGAGTTTAACATATTCGGAGACGTATCGAAGTGGGGACGGTTGCGAGCACTGCCGGTGGCAGATGAAGCGAGCAATAAGGAGTGGCAGCGGTCAAAATTTTTGTACGCAAGTACTTAAAATTTTGGGCACCGCAACAGGACATAACAGGACATCCCGTTCGATAAAATTAATATTGAGTTAACACTCCCCTCGGAGTTTAACATATATGGAGACGTATCGAAGTGGTCATAACGGACATGACTCGAAATCATGATGCCCCTTGAGGGACGTGGGTTCGAATCCCACCGTCTCCGCCAAAGAATAACCGTCATTCTGATACAACGGAATGACGGTTATTTTATACCCAAAATCAGCATTTTGAGAACTTTTTGGGAGAGAAATCTCTAAAATGACAATTTAATTCCATTTCAAATCGTTAAAAGGTAAGCAATCGTTAAATTGTAACCAAAATCGTTGATTTATAGGGGTAATCGTTGAATTACAGCCAGTAATCGTTGAAAGACAGTAAATTTTATGATATAATTAATTCAAGGTGGTGATTATATGACATTGAACGATGCGAAGATTCTGTTATCGAAAAACAACATTGTTTTCAATGTGCGCGAATTTGAAAATGAAACAGCATATTGGCACCATGTGTCAATGTTCCCTTATACAAAAAATGCAAAAACTTGTAAAGTCATTGCTTTGATCATTCGAAGTAATAATGGAAGAAACGATATTGAACTTCAGTTCAATGCCGTTGATAGCACCTTTCATTTTGAAGAACTGTGGTTTGGCAGTTATAGTTTTGAAATGTTTGATTATAACAAAGAAATGCTTGCTAACGATTTGTTAGATCGCATAAAGAAGATTCAAGGCGGCCAGTTCGTTGTCATTATTGCAAACGACCTTAAGAAGAGGACTTGGCTTGGGGACGCTTGTTTTGATCTAAATGATGATGACAATGCGTTTGGACGAAGCGGTTTTGATAAAGCAATGGAACGAATCAATAAACCCAAGGGGCTAATCTCAAGATTGTTAAGAACACAAAAACAATACGAAATTTACGATTGGAATACTTATCAGTACATAGTAAAGTGAGTTGCACCCCCTTATCCTAAAAATGCACCCCCTAAAATGACTTTGCACCCCCTAACTATAAAAGGGGGTGCATTTGTATTAAAATTAGGGTCAGTCTTCAATAAGAACGCCCGACTGAAGGACACGATTGTCTTTCGGTCGGGCGTTTTCTTTGCAAGACGATATTTAATTTTCCGCTGAATCGGTGTCGGTTTCATTGTCAGTGTCGATTGCGGCGAGCTGCTCTGCTCTTTTATCTATTGCGTCAGCTATAATCGCCTTTGAAAGCA
>UQSH01000021.1 GCA_900543795.1 uncultured Oscillospiraceae bacterium
GTAAGGGCAATATCTGCCACGCTAAACCGTGGTTCGGATTATTACCGTTACCCTAGCTATGCTCTGCGAGTGAAACAATGATTTCGGCAATGCGCTCTCTTGAATCGCTGACAGACATTGCCCTTGCGTTTTCTTCTATTTGCTTTAGCTCTGCCTTATCGGATAGCAGACTGTTTATCATATTATTAAGGCTTTCGCTGTTTAAATCCTTTTCCTCAAGAATGCGTGCGGCGTTTCTGTTAACAAGTGCCATTGCATTATGATACTGATGATTTTCGGCAACATAGGGGCTTGGAATAAGAACGGAGGCTTTGCCGAGCGCTTCAATTTCCGAAAGCGATGACGCACCTGCCCTGCCGATAACCAAATCTGCGGCAGACATACAAACATCCATATTATCTATATACTGCCTAACCTCAACCGTTCCCTTTTTACCGTTTACGAAGCCTGCCTTTTCAAATTTTTCAAGGTATTCTCCGCCGTTTGTTCCAACGGAATGAATGTGATAATACCTTTCGCTTTCGGCATTTTCAAGAAGAATACCAAGCATTGCCTCGTTCAACGGCTTTGCACCGAGCGAGCCGCCGAAGGACAAAACAAACGGTTTATCGCCGAAGCCGAGCTCTGCGCGTGAAAATTCCTTATCAGCTTTAAGAATTTCTCCTCTGACGGGCAGCCCCGTTACAACAGGCTTACTTTTAGAATCAAGATGCTTTGCCGCATCCTCAACCGTCAACATAACCCTGTCAACATGCTTTGCGAGAGTTTTATTTGTTATACCCGGATAAGCATTCTGCTCGTGAATACAGGTTGGAACTTTAAGCGCAACAGCCTGTTCGAGCACGGGGCCCGAAACATATCCGCCGAAGCCGACGCAAACATCGGGATTAAATTCCTTGATGATTTTTTTACTGTCATTCCCCGACTTAATAAGCTTGCCGACCGTTTTAACATTATGCGCAATTGCCGAGGGACTGAACGAACGGCGAAAGCCGCTTATATCTATTGTTTTAAAATCAAATCCTGCATTCGGAACAAGGCGTGCCTCCATATGATCCTTTGTGCCGACAAAGAGAATTTGCGAGTCGGGATATTTTTCTTTTATATACGAAGCAACTGCAAGCGCAGGGTTTATATGGCCTGCCGTTCCGCCTGCCGCAAAAAGAATTTTCATATCTTTCCCTTTCTATTCATCTATTTGAACCTTTTTTTGATTTGACCTTCTTGAAATTGCAAGAACCACTCCCATTTCAAACAAAAGCATTATGAGTGCCGTTCCTCCGTAGCTGAAAAACGGAAGTGATATGCCCGTGTTTGGAATTGAATCTGTTACAACAAGAATATTAAAAGCAACCTGAACGCCAACCTGAGTTATAATTCCGATAACCGTTAAGGAAGCAAATTTATCATTTATTCTTAAAGCGATTATAAATCCTCTGATAACAAGAGCTGCGAAAAGGAGAATGATAAACACGGCTCCTATAAATCCGAGCTCCTCGCAAACGATTGAGAAAATAAAGTCATTTTGCGGTTCCGAAACATACATATACTTTTGCTTTGAATTTCCGAGGCCAACACCGAAAAGTCCTCCCGAGCCTATTGCATAAAGCGAATTGTTTGTTTGCCATCTTGCGCCGAGTGGCTCAAAATCCTTATTGGTGAATGCTTCAAGCTTTGTTTGAATATATTTCGGGAATATTTCGGGGAACATCAAAACCGCAAAAACAAGAGCGACAACAAGTCCTAAAAGCAAAAGCATTATTTTTTTGTTTGAACCGCCTGCAAGCATAAGCGAAAAGCCGATTACGCCAACGATAATTGTTCCCGACATATGATTTTCAAGCAAAATAAGCAAACAGAATATTCCGATGATAATACCGGGATATATAAAGCCATATTTAAATTTCTTTATTTTAGCCGCAAACATACTGAAATATGACGCAAGAGTTACTACGAGAGTAAACTTTGCAACATCGGACGGTTGAAACTGCCCTATACCCGGAACTCTTATATATCTTTTGAACTGTTCGCCCTCATCGGTTGCTACATTAGTGTGATAAAACAAAACAAGCACAAGCAAAAAGAGAGTTACCGCAAGAAGATAAGGGGTTATTGCTTTAAATATTTTGAAATTAAGCTTTGAAACAACAAGCATAATTATTACGCCTGCAGCCGCAAAGATAAACTGCTTCAAAAAGAAATGATACGAATCTCCGTACTTAAAATAAGCATAAGGATAGGAGGCGGAAAAAAGCATAACAAGCCCGACAGAAAGAATTATTATAACAAGGGCGAAGAAAGGAACATCAAAGCCGCCTGTTATAAATATATCGGATTTTCTTAAGCCTGCAAAGCTTCTTTCGGGCTTAACAACCGTTGAAGCCGCAGTTGACCTTGCATACTGTGCTTTCCTGCGTGGCTTTCTTTTGCCCTTTTTATTTTCCCCGCCGTTATCGTCATTATCTCTGTATATAACGGGAGGTGTTAATTTTTCAGGCATATAAATTCCCATAGCCTTTCCGGCTACAAATAGTTTATTAAAAATCCCAACACCTTATTGTAGCCGGATAAGGCGTATAATGGGAATTCAGCCATCTCAAAATTATGCCAAAGGCAAATTTTGAGGGCAATACAATAGGAATAGTGTGATTTTTCACACTATCCGCTCCTTTAAATTGACTAATAATTATCTGACTGCGTTGCCGAAGTATTCAAGCACAACTGCAATTAAGCAGCCGATTGCGTTCACCGCCGAAAACACAACGCAGATTTTCTTTTCCTTCCAGCCGCACATTTCAAAATGATGATGAATGGGAGCCATTTTGAATATACGCTTTCCGTGGGTTATTTTGAAATATCCGATTTGGATAATATCGCTCATAGTTTCGCAAACATAAACAATTCCTATCGGAAGAAGCAGCAATGGGCATTTAATCATATATCCGATTGCCGCAACAAGTCCGCCGAGGAAAAGCGAGCCCGTGTCGCCCATAAAGGTTTTTGCGGGATTCCAATTCCAGCAAAGGAAGCCGAGAACGCCGCCGAGCAGAGCACCCGAAAGAATGCCGAGACCTGCATATCCCTGAATATATGAGAATACTATTGCAGTTACGGCAACAGTTGCAGTTACGGATGAGCAAAGCCCGTCTATTCCGTCTGTTAAATTTACGGAATTAACACATCCGTAAATAATAACAATAGAAAGTGCCCAAAAAACAATGCCCGTAAAAATGTTTTTTGAAAAATCAACTGCGCCTACAAAAGGAATATACCAAACGGTATTTTTAGAAATCCAAAGCGTTAAAACAAAGCCGAGAGTCATTATAAGCTGGCCGAGAGACTTTTGCTTTGCGGTTAAGCCTTCGTTTCTTTTCTTCTTAATCTTAATATAATCATCGAAAAAGCCAACAGTTCCGCAGCCTAATGCAAGAATTAACCCTGCTATAACAAGGATATTTTCTCTTCCTGTTAAAATTGCCGAATAATCGCTTTCAAGGTTTCCGCCCGAAAAAACGAAAATTAAAGCGGAGACCGCAAAGGAAGCAATTATTCCGATAATAAACATCAAGCCGCCCATATTCGGAGTGCCTTGCTTTGATTTGTGCCACGAGGGACCTATATCAAGAATGGTTTGACCGAATTTAAGCTTACGAAGCCACGGAATAATAACAAAGCCAAGCCCTGCGGTTATTGCAAATGCAATGATAATGCTTATAATTACTGCAACGGTATTGCTCATTTAGTTTTCCCACCTTTTCAATTCCTTGAATTTATTTTTTCAATATATCGGCAACAACTTCTCTTTCGTCAAAATGAATTGTTCCCGTTGGAAGAATTTGATAAGTTTCGTGTCCCTTACCTGCAAGAAGAATAATATCATCCTTTTGGGCATTCTCAAGCGCCCATTTGATTGCTTCCCTTCTGTTTTCAACAACAACATAAGGAGTTGAAACGCCCTTCATACCTTCAAGGATATCCTCAATAATTTTTGACGGATTTTCAGAGCGCGGATTATCAGAGGTTACAACGCAGAAATCGGAAAGCTCTGCGGCAATTTTTCCCATTATGGGACGCTTTGTTCTGTCTCTGTCGCCGCCGCAGCCAAAAACGGTTACTATTCTTTTTTTTGCAATTTCACGAAGAGAGGAAATTATATTTTCAAGTCCGTCCGGAGAATGTGCATAGTCGATTATAACGGTATAATCGGTATCTGTTGGCACAACCTCTATTCTGCCCTTAACTCCGTTTGATTTTGAAATTGCAGTTAAAACCTCCTCAAAGGAAATTCCAAGGGTTAACGCTATTGCCGCTGCGCAAAGAGAATTATAAACAGAGAAGCGTCCCGGTATCGGACAGTTTACTCTGCCGATAAGCTCGCTGACAAGATCATATTCAACGCCGTTTGATTTGAATTTAACATTCTTTGCAACATAATCCGCATTATTAGTATTTACCGCATAAGAAACAACCTTGCAATTAAGTCCGCTGACAATTTTAAGTCCGTTTTCATCATCGGCATTAGTTACCGCAATTGAAGAATTTTCAAAAAGTATTCTCTTGGAGTTGAAATAGTTTTCCCAGGTTTTATGATAATCAAGATGGTCTTGGGTTAAATTTGTAAATGCGCCTATTTCAAAGTTAAGTCCGTTTACCCTGCCCTGTGCAAGAGCCTGTGAGGAAACCTCCATAACGCAATATTCGCAATCAGCCTTAACCATTAGGCTGAAAAGATGCTGAAGCTCATAGGCATCGGGCGTTGTGTATTTAGCGGGATAAACCTCGTCGCAAACCATATTTTGCACCGTTCCGATAAGACCGACCTTTTTGCCTGCGCCTTCAAGAATTTGCTTTATAAGAAATGTTGTTGTTGTTTTTCCGTTTGTTCCCGTTAAGCCGATTAATTTAAGCTTTTTTGCAGGGTGTGAAAAAAAGTTTGCACAAATAACGGAATAAGCCTCTCTTGTGTTTGAAACAATTATTTGATTTTCAAGGCCTAAATCCTTTTCGCAAACAACGGCGCGTGCTCCATTTTCAAGCATTTCCTTTGCAACCGAATGTCCGTCAAAGGTGTTTCCCTTTATGCAAACGAAGAGAAATCCCTCACGAACAAGCCTTGAATCCTGCGTTACATCAACTATTTCGCAGTCTGCAAAGCTGTTTTTAACATCTGCATTTTTCAGTAATTCGGATAATTTCATTTGAATTCCCCCAAGAGTAATATAATTATCAGTCCAAAACGGCCTGAGTTGATTTGAATGAAACCGTTATAACAGTGCCTATTTCAACCTCGGAATCTGCCGCCTCGCTTTGCTTATATGCAACAACAAGAGCATTATTGGCAGAATTGCCTGATATTTCAAGATTAAGATTGTTTTCGGCGGCAAGCTTATTCGCCTGCGAAACAGTTAATCCTTTAAAATCGGGAACCTTAACTGTTTGCTTTTCCGTGTTTTCCGTATAAAGAACAACCCTTCCGCCCAAAGGCACCGTACTGCTTGAATTAGGCGACTGCTTTGTTACTGCCTTTCCGTTTCCGATAACCTTAACCTCGAGGCCTGCATTCTTTATTTCGTTTTTCGCCGTATCAACGGCTTTTCCGATAACATTCGGAGCTTTAACCGAAAGCTTTTCCTTTTCCTCGTCTGTATATTTAGGCTCTACTCCGAGCACATTCATAGCTTCCTCGATAACAGTTGCGGCAATCGGAGCGCAGATAGCGCCGCCGCCGAGGTCAACGCTTGGCTCATCGCATATAATAAGCATTGCAATCTGCGGATTATCCGACGGAGCAATTGCGGCAAAGGAAACGATATACTTGTTTTTTTCGCCCTCCTTGGATTCTCCGAGCTTAGTTGAGGTTCCTGTTTTTCCGCCTACATTATAGCCGGCAACATAGCCGTTCTTACCTGTTCCGTTATCAACAACCGATTGCATCATTGTGCAAACCTTATTTGCAGTATCCTCGCTTATAACCTGCCTAACAACAGTTGGCTGGGTTTTGGAAACGGTGTTGCCGTTATCATCCTTTATTTCGGATACAACATAGGGCTTTAAAAGCTTTCCGCCGTTTGCAATTGCGCAAAGCCCGGTGCAAACCTGAATTGGAGTTAAGCTGTTTGTTTGACCGAACGAAGCAGAGGAAAGCTCAACAATTCCGTATTGCTTTTCCTGGTAATACTGCGGATTTGCCTCACCGGGAAGATCTATTCCCGTTTTTTGTGTAAAGCCGAAGCCGTCAAAATATTTGAAATAATTATGAACTCCGAGGCGCTGACCTATCGTTATGAAAAACGGGTTGCAGGAATTTTCAAGTCCCTGCGTTAAGGTTTGAGTGCCGTGGCCGGCATGGTAATGGCAGTTCATTCTGTACTTATCAACCTGAATTGAGCCTGTGCAGGTATATGTTGTGTCCATAGAAACAACATTTTCTTCGAGTGCGGCACACGCCATAAAGGTTTTGAATACCGAGCCCGGAACATAGGTGTCTGACACAACAAAATTTCTCCACTGACGCTGGATATATTCGCTTTGCTTTGCCGTTTTCTCCTCTTTATCCTCTGTTTCTTCAATATCCTTTGTGTATTTTTCGTAGGTTATTTCGTACGGCTCATTGCAATCGTAATTCGGAAGAGAGGCCATTGCAAGCACGGCACCCGAGTTGCAATCCATAACAACTCCGTAGCATCCCTTTGCAGAATACTCATCAAGCGTTCTTTTAAGCTCTTTTTCGAGATAATACTGAATAGTTGTGTTTATTGTTAAGTTAATCGAATAACCGTTTTGCGCTTCAACGGAGGTTTCATAATCGTTTGAAATTGAATTTCCCTTTGAATCCTTTGCGGTTATTGTTCTTCCGTTTACTCCTGTGAGCTCCTCGTTATAATAAGACTCTATACCGGCAAGACCTTCATCTGCGCCCATAAAGCCGATAACCGAGGAAGCAAGAGAGCCGTAAGGATAATATCTTTGTGTTGCCTGCTGAAAGCCTATGCAAAGAGAAAGCTTATTTTCCGAAACGAAGGATGCAACCTCCTCCTTAACTCTGTTTTCAACATTTTCCTCAACCTTTTGATACTGACTTTCGCTTTTCGTGCTTTTTTCATAAAGCTCTGCTTTTTTCTCATCATCATATCCAAAAACGCCCGCAAGATAATCAACAATTTTGCTTCTGTTTGAATCGGTTATATTTGACGGGTCTAAAAAGACTGTCCAAACAGTTGCAGACTGAGCAAGCACATTTCCCTCGCTGTCATAAATCGTTCCTCGCATTGCTTCTATCTCTTTGTCTGACATCTGCTGGCTTTCCGCCTTATTGGCATATTCCTCGCCTTTAACAATTTGAATGTAGAAAAGGCGTCCCATATCCGCAGTTAAAAGGGCTGCTATAACAAGACCGATTATCAAAACTCTTGAAGCAAGACTTTTTCTGAATGTTGACATATTCGCTTCCGCCTTTCTTAACTTTATAATTTATATATTATAATAATATAGTTTAAGAGAGTTAAGAAAAAACTTAACTCTCAATATAATACTGAACGCTGAATAAAATTATTACTCCTGCGGTGCCTGAGCCTTTGCCTGTGCTCTGTACTGCGCAGAATCAATATATCTTATTTGATTTGATTGCAGCCTTGTCATTCCGAGCTTTTCAACCGCATAAGCATCTATCTGCGAAACAGAAACAAGTGCTTCAAGCTCTGCATTAAGGCTGACATTTTCGCTTTCAGCTATTGCAATATCGGATTTAACAGACGCGATATTCCTCGTTAGCTCATTTTTTTGAACATAAGTGAACAATACCGAGAAAAGCATTGCAAACGCAAGAACTGCAACAACAACGATTGTGGCAGCCTGCGAGCGTGCGTGCCTTTGCTCCTTGATAAGCTCGCTCGAGCTTTTCATTTTTGTATTTGGACTGACAGTAAATCTTCTTCGCTTTTCGGGACGGAGCTCAGGAGCTGCCGAAGAGCGTGTTTGATTAAACGCATCAAGCGCATAGGATGCGTCGGCAGAAAACGAATATCTTCTGAAATCGTTTGATGTAACCATAAATTCCGTCCTCCTTAATATTTTTTAAATGCACGAAGCCTTGATGAACGAGCTCTCGGGTTTTCTTCAAGCTCGGCATCGCTCGGCGATTTTGATTTAAACGGCAATTCTCCCTTTGGCTTGTTTCCGCATACACAAACGGGAAATTCCCTTGGGCATGTGCAGCCCCTTGTCCACTCGGCAAATTTTTCTTTAACAATTCTGTCTTCAAGCGAATGGAAGGTAATAACGGCAATTATTCCTCCGGGATTAAGGCAATCAAAAGCGTCATCAAGTGCTCGGGAAAGCTTTTCAAGCTCTCCGTTTACCTCAATTCTTATTGCCTGAAAGGTTTTTCTTGCAGGATGTCCCTTTTTAAGCTCCTTCGCAGGCATTGACGCCTTAATAATATCTACAAGCTCAAGGGTTGTTTCAATAGGCTTCTCCTGCCTTGCCCTAACTATATTTTTTGCAATGCTTCTGCTGAATTTTTCCTCTCCGTAGCACCAAATAATATCGGCAAGCTCTGTTTCGCAATAGCCGTTTACAACATCATAGGCAGAGAGCCCCTGCTTTGACATTCGCATATCAAGAGGAGCGTTTTGATGAAACGAGAAGCCTCTTTCTGCATTATCAAGCTGAAAGGAGCTTACTCCCAAATCAAGAAGCAAGCCGTCTATTTTTTCAATATTCAAAGAAGCTAAAATGCTTTTTATTTCGCAGAAATTAGAATGAACAATGCTTACATTATCAAGCTGCGATAATCTTTCGTTTAAGGTTTTTATTGCATCGGGATCTTGATCTATTGCGATAAGGCGCTTTGCCGTTTTGGCAATTTCCTTTGAATGACCGCCTCCGCCTGCCGTGCCGTCTGCAATAATTTTATTTTCATTTAATTCAAGAGCAGAAATTGCTTCATCAAACAGAACGCTTTTGTGAATAAATTCCATTATTCACCGCCCGCTTTGCTTGCATTAACCTTGTCCATCAAATCGTAAATTCCAAGTGAGGAATCAAAGGTTTTCTGCATTTTATCGAATTCCGAGCAATTCCATATTTCAATGGTTTTTCCGTTTCCCTCGAAAATAACATCGCTGTCGTTAGCCAAAAGTGCAAGCTCTTTAAGACGCTGATTAAGAGTAAATCTGCCCTGGGCATCAAGAGTGCACTCCTCTGCATTGCGGAGAAAATCCTTTGAGGTTTCATATTTTTGATTTTCAGTTCCCTTTTGCATATTTGCATAGGTTAATTCAAATTCCTCGATAGGATAAAGAGTTATACATTTACAGCCCTTAACG
Source organism: uncultured Oscillospiraceae bacterium (assembly GCA_900543795.1). GTDB lineage: Bacteria > Bacillota > Clostridia > Oscillospirales > Acutalibacteraceae > Eubacterium_R. Next base: position 9,327 of record UQSH01000021.1, read on the forward strand.
GTTACTGCAACCATATAAAACTCTTTACCGAGCCTTTCTCTCCATTTGGTAGGAACAGAAAGCCTGCCCTTGCTGTCTAACTTATAATTATCAAGCGTACCGACAAATAGATTCACAAGCCTTCTCTCCTTTCCAAAAGTTATTTTTTAGTTCAAAAACAGGATTTTCTGCCTTTAAATTTGGGATTTACTTGAATTTTAAGGGATTTTAAAGGAATTTCTCCCTCATACGCTAATTATAATAGCAGTTAAAGTCATTGTCAAGAGGAATTTATCGTGATTTAATATTGTAACAGAATTGTAATAATTATTGTTTTGAGTGCTCTTATATGTTATAATCACAGCATCGGAGGTTTATTTTATGGCAGATTACAAAACAACTTGGAGGGAAAAGCTCGGCTACGGAGTTGGCGCAATAGGGCTTGACCTTTCCTATGGATTATTTTATTCATACCTTTCATATTATCTTTCAAGCGTTTTGGGGCTTAAAGAAGGATTTTTACTTTTGCTGACTCCCCTTGCAAGAATTTGGGACGGTGTTAACGACCCGATTATGGGAGCGATAGTTGACAGCACCAAAACAAAAATGGGAAAATACAGACCTTGGATTGTTATAGGTGCAATGTCTAATGCAATTGTTCTTTCGCTTTTATTCACCTCCTTTGGAATGAGCGGTACTAAGCTTTACATTTATATTGCCGTTATGTATATCCTTTGGGGAATGACAAACACAATGGCTGATATTCCCTATTGGTCTATGGTGCCGAGCTTCACAAATGACCCGAAGGACAGAAATCTTATTGCCACAGTTGCAAGAACATTCAGCGGTATCGGTCAGGGACTTATAACAATATTAACACCAATGATTTTGCCGCTTCTTTCAAGCGGAATGGAAACAACCGACAAAGGATACAGTGCAGGCGGATTTTCAAAATGGGCAATGATATGTGCGGCATTTCTTGTTTTCTTCTCTGTTGTTTGTGTTTTATCAACAAAGGAGCGAAATGTTGTTTACAGCAACGAAAAATTCAGCTTCAAAAAAATGTTTAAGGTTATAGCTCATAACGACCAGCTTATAGTTTTTATGGTGTTTGCAATGATTTCAAACGCAGGCTGGTACCTAACAAGCGGAACCGCCGTTTATTACTTTACGGATGTTTTGGGAGAGCCAACGGCGCAAAGCCTTTTTGCAACGATAGGTGCAGTCGGCTCTGCACTTGGATTACTTGTTATTCCCGTTCTTGAAAAGAAATTATCAAACAGAACGATATATCAAATTTCGCTTATAACGGCAATTATCGGATATGTGCTTATGTATATTTTCGGACCTGTTTTAAAGATAACAATTGCGCTTGACATTTGCTATATTATTGCAAGCATCGGCATTGGCTCAATGTTTGTTGCACAAACGATATTCCTTGCAGACATAGTTGATTACGGCGAATTCAAATCGGGAAAGAGAAACGAAAGCATAACCTTTTCCATGAAGGGCTTTCTTCAAAAAATGGCATACACAATCCAAACGATTATCCTTTTCGGCGGCTTGGGTATTATGAATTACAATTCACAGATAACAACAGGTGCAGTTAACGACGGCACAAAAACGGCAATAGGCATTATCTGCTTTGCAGTTCCGCCGGCTCTTATTGCAATTTCACTTATTGTTTTCACAACAAAATTCAAAATTCACGGCGAGCTGAGAAAGCAGGTTCACGATTACATTTCGGAAAAGCGTGCAGGCGCAAAATAAAGCAACAAAAAAGCTCCTCAGGAATAAAATCCTGAGGAGCTTTTTGATTATCTGTATTCAGTTAAAAGGAATTATTCGGCAGAACCTTTTTTATTGTTCATACCCTGACGGATTCTTCTTACATCCGAAAGAGCTCTGTAAAGCGAATCATCAATAGCAAGAAGAGTATCGTCTGCATAATTATTAACGGCGGTGAGCATTTCACGGCTCTTGTTTTGTGCAGATGTTACCATATCGTTTGCCTGAGTTGTTGCGTTGCCGAGAATTTCGGTTGCCTGATTTTGAGCGTCTCGAATGTAAGCGTCGCCCTCCTCCTTGGCCTTTGCGATAATATCAGCCGCCTCTGCCTGTGCGGTTTGGGTTATTTGGTCGCGGGCAACAAGCTCTCTTGCCTGATTTTGCGCCTCGGCAATAATGTCTGCGGCTTCCTTTTTTGCCTCTTCAAGAATACTGTTTCTTGAATCAACAATTGCCTTTGCCTGCTTTGTTTCCTGCGGAGTGTTAAGGCGGATATCCTCGATGATTGTTTTAATTTTTTCAACATCAACAAGGCTCTTTTTAGTCATAGGCATAGAGGTTGCATCATCAAGCACATCCTCTAAATCTTCAAGCAAAATATCTGTATTAGTCATTCTTTATTTCTCCTTTACATCTTTTAATTACATCTTCTAAAATTTCCTGCGGAACAAAACGGGAAATATCGCCGTCAAGACGGCAAACCTCTTTGACCATGCTTGATGAAAGAAACATATTTTTTCCTTTTGCAGTTAAAAAAACCGTTTCTATTTCAGGCAAAAGGCTTTTATTGGTTAACGCCTGCTGAAACTCATAATCGAAATCCGAAACGGCACGCAGACCTTTAACTATTGCAACGGCATTTCTTGATTTTGCATAAGTAACAAGAAGACCGTTGTATGTATCTATTTCAACATTTTCGCTTTGGATACATCTGCTTAACAGTTTAACTCGTTCTTCAACAGTAAAAAGCGGATGCTTTTCGCTGTTTGTCATAACAAGGACTATTACCTTGTCAAACAGAGCCGCTGCCCGTTCGATAATATCCTTATGGCCGAGGGTTACCGGATCAAAGCTTCCGGGACAAATTGCTATTTTCATTCTTTACCGTCCTTTCGGTAAACCGTGAGTTTTATTTTACCGTAGGCTCTGCTTCGCCAAACGGTAAAATCCCCGAAACGCTCCGGCAGTTCCTCATCCCTTGCGGTTTCACAGGATATAATGCCGTTTTCATTCATTTTTTCAACAAGAAGCGGCATTGCCTTTTCAATCAATCCCTTATGATAAGGGGGATCAAGAAAAGCAATGTCATATCTTCCGCTTCCGGAAAGAAATGAAACGGCATCTCGCAAAACAACCTGCGCTTGCTGCTCAAATCCGCAATGTGTTATATTCCGCTCGGTTACCGCCCTTGCGCTTTTGTTATTTTCAACAAAGGTGCAAAAGGAGGCACCGCGGGAAAGCGCCTCTATGCCGAGCTGACCCGAGCCTGCGAATAAATCAAGCACCTTTGCATCTTCAATTTCAAATTGAATCATACTGAAAAGCGCTTCCTTAACGCTTTCGGAGGTGGGCCTTGTTATATCCTCGCCGGGAAGAGTTTCAAGCCGTCTTCCTCTGGCAGAGCCCGTTATAACTCTCATCATAAAAGCATTATCCCCTGCAAGCAGCTTAGTGATGTACTAACTGCTTAATATTATACAACTAACATTATACATTTGATATTCGATATAGTCAAGATTAGAAATATTATTTTTACAAATTGTGATAAAATTTGTAAATATTCAAAGCATTTTTTTCTGATATTGACGGACACTCGCAAAGCTCCTCAACAGAACATTGCTTAATTTTTGAAACAGTTTTAAAATGCTTCAAAAGAGCCCTTGCCTTTGCCTCGCCAATCCCCTCAATCTGCATAAGACCTGATGAAAAAGAGGATTTTTTATGCCTTGTGCGGTGATAGCTGACTGCAAAGCGGTGCACCTCCTCCTGTATGCTCGAAACAAGAGTAAATGCGCTTCTGTTTGAATTAATTTCAATTTCTCCCAAGCCGCAGGCAATTGCACGGGTGCGGTGCTTACTATCCTTAACCATTCCGAAAACGGGAACATTAAGCCCCATTTTTTCGATGACGGGCAAAACGGCATTCACCTGCTGCTGTCCGCCGTCAAGCAAAATAAGGTCGGGAAGAATTTTAAATGTGCTTCCCTCCTCATCGTTATAATAATGATTAAAGCGGCGTGTTAAAACCTCGTTCATTGAGCCAACATCATTCTGCCCCTCAAAGCCCTTAACCGCAAAGCGTTTATACGCCTGCTTCATCGGTCTGCCGTTATGAAAAACAACCATGCCTGCAACATTATCTGCGCCGAAGGTGTGGGAAATATCATAGCTTTCAATATACTCGGGAGGCTTCGGAAGGCCGAGAAGCCCTGCAAGCTCTTCAAGTGCGTTAAACTCCCTGCCGAGTCTACCTTCGTTTTGTGCAAGGTGCTCCTGTGCATTTCTTATGCACATATTAACAATCGAAAGATGCTCTCCTCTTTGCGGATGAATAAATTCAACCCTTTTGCCTCTTTGCTCTTCAAGAAGGCGCAATAACAGCTCCTCATCCTCTATTTCGCCGTCAACGGCAATTCTTAACGGTATTCTGCTTCTCATTGAATAATAACGCTCAATGAGCTCAAGCCTTGCCGATTTTAAATCGTCAACCGTGTCAATAAGCCAAAACTCGCTATCTGTCAGCCGACCGTTTTCAAATCTGATAACCTCAAAGCAGGCTTTCTTTTTGCCGTTTACGAGAGCAAAAACATCCTCCTCCGGAACATTAATTGAAACAACCTTTTGCTTTTCATCAAGATTTTTAATCGCCTTAATCCTGTCGCGCAGCTTAGCCGCCTCTTCAAATTTAAGCTCCTCCGAGAGCCTGTTCATTTGTGCCGTCATATCCTTAACGGCAGACTGGCTTCCGCCTTTTAAAAAGGAAATTGCATCCTTAACATTATTAACATATTCTGCCTGCGTTATTCTTGCGGCGCACGGAGCGCAGCAAAGCCCCATAAATCCGTTTAAGCACGGCCTTGATTTGCCGTAATCCCTCGGGAACACCTTACTGCACCTTGGCAGCTTAAAGATTTTAAGCGTTTCCTCAACCGCCTGCTTAACTGAAAAGGTTGAAACATAAGGGCCTATATACTCAGCTCCGTCATCATCTATTCTTTTACATTCCGATATACGAGGAAACTCGCCCTTTGTTATTTTTATATAGTTATATCCCTTATCATCTTTAAGCAGAATATTATATTTCGGTTGGTGCTGCTTGATTAGAGAACATTCAAGCACAAGCGCTTCAAACTCCGTGTCAACAAGAATGTAATCAAAATCATCAACATTTTCAACCATTCTGATTACTTTAAGGGAATGATTTGAATGAGAGCCGAAATAAGATGAAACTCTGTTTTTAAGCTTTTTCGCCTTGCCGATATATATAATTTTTTTATCCTTATTTTTCATTATATACACTCCCGGCTGCATCGGAAGCGCCATTGCCTTTTTGCGAAGCTCTTTAACAGTTATAATCTCATCCCCTTTCGGATATTTCTTTGCGAAACAATTTTAACATAAAACAGATTATTCGTAAAGCAAAAAAATAAGCGTAGTTAAACCACGCTTATCCTTTACCTATTATGTTCTAATTAATCAGTCTGTTTGGCTATCAGTCTGCAAAGCCGCTTTTAACGAGAGCAACAAGACCTTCGACAGCCTCTTCCTCATCTGAGCCGTCAGCAATAATACGGATATCCGTTCCGCCCATAATGCCGAGAGAAAGAACGCCTAAAAGAGATTTTGCATTAACTCTTCTTTCTTCCTTTTCTACCCAGATTGACGATTTAAACTCATTAGCCTTCTGGATAAAGAAAGTTGCGGGGCGTGCATGTAATCCAACCTGATTTTCAACCTTTACATCTTTTACAAACATAATATAACCTCTCATCTAAAAAGTCAGTAAAAATACTAATTTTTTATTTAACTGTATTACATATTATACCACTAAACAAAATTTGGTCAATGAATTGTGCCAAAGTTCGTATGACTTGTAAATTAGACACAAAATATGGTGCTTCGTTTTGTGCAAAATTCACAGAATTTTTTTCCTTTGCATCAATTCTGCCAAGTATTCACGGTCTTTCTTTGATAAATCTGCTTTTTCGAGCATATCAGGTCGGCGTTCGAGTGTTCTTTCAAGAGACTTCTCTCGGCGCCATTTTTCAACATTTGCGTGATGACCTGTCAGCAAAACATCGGGAACACTTCGACCGTGCCATTCATAAGGGCGAGTGTACTGCGGATATTCAAGAAGCGAGCTGAAATGGCTTTCCTCCGTGAAGCATTCATCATCGGAAAGAACGCCGGGCAGCATTCTTGAAATTGAATCCGCAAGAATAAGCGCAGGAAGCTCGCCGCCTGTTAAAACATAATCGCCAACAGAAATTTCCTCCGGGCGAAGCTCCTCGATAACACGCTCGTCTATTCCCTCATAGTGTCCGCACAAAAGGGCAATATTATTCATTTTGGAAAGCTCTTTAACTCTTTGCTGAGTCAGCGTTTTTCCCTGCGGAGTTAAATATATTAGATGCGGCCTTTCGCCGATTTCACTGCACAAAGCCTCAAAGCAATCAAAAACAGGCTCAACCTGCATTATCATACCCATTCCGCCGCCGTAAGGAGTATCGTCAACTCTGCGGTGCTTATCCTTTGTGTAATTTCTTATATCTTTACATTCAATCTGCACCTTGCCCGATTTTCTTGCTCTGCCGATAATGCTTTCGCTTAAATAGGCATTACACATTTCGGGAAAAAGGGTTAAAATATCAATCCTCATCAAAAAGACCTTTCATTGCTTTAATTCGTATAACCTGATATTCCGTGTCTGTTTCCGCAATAACATCGGGGATAACGGGAACATAAAAGCGTTTTTTGCCGTTTTCAATTTCAAGAATATCAGAGGCGCCGTAATTAACAACATCAACAACTCTTCCGTATTCTCTTTCGCTTTCATAATCAACAACATAACAGCCGATTATATCCTGAATATAGTTTGCGCCTTCTTCAATTTCGGCGTCCTCACGGTTTGAATAAAGAACGGTGCCCTTTAATTTTTCCGCTTCATCAATGGAATTAACGCCGGAAAGCTTAATGATTGCATTATTCTTCTGCGGACGCACGAAAAGAAGCTCAACAGCTCTTTCGCCGTTTTCATCAAAATAAAGCGTTTTAAACTGCTTTAAATAATCAATATCGTCGCACCACAAATCAAGCTTCATTTCGCCCTTAATTCCATGCGTGTTAATAATTTTTCCGATTTCAAGATATTTTTTCATTATACCACCGAGGGTATTATACATTATTTTATAAAAATCCGCAATATTAAAATTAAAGCGTGCGGAAATTCCGCACGCTTTTTGATTTTATTCTATTTCAACAGAGATTCTTTGGTCGTTTCTGATTGCGGCGGCACGCATAACAACGCGGATTGCCTTTGCAATTCTGCCCTGCTTTCCGATTACTCTGCCCATATCCTCTTCGGCAACATGAACATGATAAACGAAAGCGCCGTCCTCAGCTTCGGTAACCTCAACTGAAACCTCATCGGGATTTTCAACCAAGCCTTTTAAAATAGATACTAACAAATCCTTCAAAGAAATCACCTCCATTTAACCCTTATTTAAAAGATTAAAGGATGCCTTCTTTTTTAAGAATGCTCTTAACGGTATCGGTTGGCTGTGCACCGTTTGCAATCCACTTCTTAGCCTTTTCTGCGTCAATCTTGATTTCAGCAGGATCAACCATTGTGTTATAGGTTCCGATTTCCTCAATGAAACGGCCGTCTCTCGGGAATCTTGAATCTGCTACTACTACACGGTAAAAGGGAGCCTTCTTTGCACCCATTCTGCGAAGTCTGATTTTTACTGCCATTTTGTTTACCTCCAAAAGTAATTTTTTATTATTAATTTATTAATTTAACCAATTTAATATTGGATAAAAGCCTATTAAAATCCAAACGGATTTGAATTTCTGCCGCTTCCCGTCATGCCCATCATTTTTTGAGCCATTTCCGGATTTTGCTGCATCAGGCGGCGCATTTTTTTGCTGACCTTCGGTCCACCCTTTCCGCCGAACTGATTTATCATTTTTTTCATTTGCTTGAACTGAGCAAGAAGCTTATTAACATCTTCAACCTTCATTCCGCAGCCTGCGGCAATTCTGCGCTTTCTTGACGGATTGATGATATCGGGATGAGCCCTTTCCTCCTTGGTCATTGAATAAATGATTGCTCTGAATCTGCCGAAGGCGCCCTCATCTATATCCTCATCACGAATTTTAGAGCCTATGCCGGGAATCATTTTGATTGTGTCTTTTAAGCTTCCCATTCTTTCGATTTGGTCAAACTGATCAAGTAAATCGTTAAGGTCGAATTTATTTTTTGCAAGCTTCTTTTCAAGCTCTGCCGCCTTTTTCTCGTCAAGCGTTTGCTCTGCTCTTTCAATAAAGGAAAGCACATCGCCCATTCCGAGTATTCTTGACGCCATTCTGTCGGGGTGGAAAACCTCAAGGTCTCCGAGCTTTTCGCCTGTTCCGACAAATTTTATCGGCTTGCCTGTTACGGCTCTGACGGAAAGTGCCGCACCACCTCTTGTGTCGCCGTCAAGCTTTGTAAGAATAACACCGTCAATACCGAGCGTTTCATTAAAGCTTTTCGCAACATTAACTGCGTCCTGACCTGTCATTGCGTCAATAACAAGAAGGATTTCGTGAGGATGAACGGTGCTTCGTATATTTTGAAGCTCCTGCATAAGCTCCTCGTCTATGTGAAGACGGCCTGCCGTGTCAAGAAAAACATAATCGTGGCCATGATCCTTTGCATATTTTATTGCTTCCTCTGCAATTTTAACGGGATTTTCCGTTCCCATCTCAAACACGGGAACGCCCACCTGCTCACCGACAACCTGAAGCTGCTTTATAGCGGCAGGTCTGTAAATATCACAGGCAACGAGCATTGGTCTGTGCCCGTCGTTTTTAAGCTTGAGAGCAAGCTTTGCACTGTGAGTTGTTTTACCCGAGCCTTGAAGACCGCACATCATAACAACCGTTGGCGGATGATTAGCCGACGCAAGCCTTGTTTCGCTTGTTCCCATAAGCCTTGTTAATTCTTCATTAACAATCTTGATAACCATTTGACCGGGGGTCAGCGATTCCATAACATCCTCGCCGATTGCTCGCTCTGTTACGGATTTTGTAAAATCCTTTGCAACCTTATAGTTTACATCTGCTTCAAGAAGAGCAAGTCGCACCTCACGCATTGCGTCTTTAACATCGGCCTCGGTTAATTTGCCTTTGGCACGAAGCTTTTTAAATGAATTTTCAAGCCTTTCGGAAAGACCTTCAAATGCCAAAGCAATCAACTCCTAACATTAAAACTTAAAACTGTGAAAGATAATCCGCAGTTGCTTTGATTTTGGAAATATTATCGTTTATTTCCCTGGAAAGACTGTGGGCAAGATTATATTCATTAATCTCCTCTGCACACTGCCTTATTTCGTCAAGCCCCTTTTTCATTTGGGTAAAGCGCTTTGCAAGGCCGAGCCTCTGCTCCATATCGAAAAGCTGATTTTCGGCACGCTTGATTGCATCACGCACGCCCTGACGGGTTATGCCCTCATTCTCTGCAATTTCGGAAAGAGACAAATCCTCATCATAATAATAGATAAGAAAATCGTGCTGCTTTTTAGTAAGCATTTCTCCGTAAAAATCAAGCAAAAAAGACACTTCAAGATTTTTAGCCACAATTTTCCCTCCTCTGATAATTATGATTTGCAGGTTCAAGTGTAAAGTATTTAATCTTTACAGCAAGAGATATTATACATAAGAGGAGCAAATAAGTCAAGCAAATATTGAAATATTTTTTTGATAAAATTTTTGTAATTTTACTTGACACAAAATGTTGCAAAAAAAGCAGAAAAAGCACTAAATATGGAATAACAAAATCCCTTTGAAATCGGTATATAATCATCAAAGGGATTTTAAACTGTTTATTTTAGCTCGGCAATGGTTACGCCGTTTTCTCCCTCGCCGTAAACGCCGAGGCGAAAGGCTTTTATGTTTGGGTGGTGGCGAAGCTCCTGTGTTACTGCGCTTCGCAGTGCGCCCGTTCCCTTGCCGTGAATAATGCGAATTTCGGGAATATTATTTAAAACGCATTTATCAATAAAGAGTCCGAGATTCATAAGTGCCTCATCAACCGTTTGACCTCTTAAATCAAGCTCGGTTGTTACATCTGCATCGGCTCTTGAAGTGGTTCTGTAAACAGAACGCTGAGAAACAGGCTTTGGTTTTTTCTTTTTTTCGGTTAGCATAAGATCGCCCATTTTAACACGGGCTTTGAATATTCCCGATTGAACAAGCACCTTTTCTTTTCCAACTTCAATCACCTCGCCCTCGCCTATACCTCGTATAATAACTGCGTCGCCCTTAATAACGGGACGCGGAAGCTTATAGTCCTCATCCCAATTTTCGGCAAGCTCACGGGGGTCGATAATCTCCTGCATTTCTCCGAGCCTGTTTTTAATTTCTCTTCTTGTTTTTCTTGCAACCTCCGTTGCATTAGAATTCTCCGCTTCCTTTTTAAGCTGTTCAAGCTTCAGCAGGAAATCTGCACTTTGCCTTTTTGCGGAATTAATTATTTTTTCCGCTTCTCTTTTTGCCTTTTCAAGCTCGTTTGCCTTTAACTGTGCAATCTTATCCTTTTCGGACTGTGCCTTGCTTCTCATTCTGTCTGCCGCCTGAACCGCCCTTTCGGCACGCTCCTTTTCCTTTTCAAGCTCGAGCCTTGTTGCTTCAAGGCTTTCAAGAACAGCTTCAAAGCTTCTGTTTTCGTTGCCGACAATTTTCTTTGCTTCCTCAACAACTGCCTTGTCCATACCGAGCCGCTCGGAAATCGCAAAAGCGTTTGACCTGCCGGGAACACCGATAAGCAGCTTATAGGTTGGGCGAAGAGTGTTTACATCAAATTCACACGAGCCGTTGGAAACGCCGTCTGTTTCAAGTGCATAAGCCTTTAATTCCGCATAATGAGTTGTTGCGGCAATTCTTGCGCCCTTGCCCCTTAAATATTCGATAATCGAAACGGCAAGCGCCGCACCCTCGATAGGATCCGTGCCGGAGCCGAGCTCGTCTATCAGAACAAGCGAGTCGCTTCCTGCCTTCTTCATTATATCTATTATATTAACGATATGCGATGAAAAGGTTGAAAGACTTTGCTCAATGCTTTGCTCATCGCCGACATCAACAAGAACATTTTTAAAAACTGCAATTTTTGAATCAACGCCTGCCGGAATAAGCAATCCGCATTCCGCCATAAGTGTTAGCAAACCGAGAGTTTTTATTGCAACGGTTTTACCTCCGGTGTTAGGTCCCGTTATAACAAGAGTGTCAAACTCTCCGCCGAGCATAATATCCGTAGGCACAACCGTTTCGGGATTTAAAAGCGGATGTCTTGCCTTATTCAGCTCAATTATTCCATCCTCGTTCAGCAGAGGCATTGAGGCTTTCATTTTTTCGGCAAGGTGCGCCTTTGCAAAAATCAAATTCAGCATAACTGCACTGTCATAAGAGCTTTTTATGCCCTCGGAAAAGCTTCCTGCCTCTGTTGAAAGCTCAAAAAGTATTCTGCGTATTTCCTCACGCTCTCTGCTTTCAAGGATTTTTATTTCGTTATTTGCGTCAACAACCGAAACCGGCTCAATAAAAACAGTTGCACCGGAGGCTGACATATCGTGAACAAGACCGGGAACATCTGCTCTGTTTTCAGACTTAACGGGAACAACATATCTGCCGTTTCGCTGTGTAACAATTGGCTCTTGAAGAAATTTTTGGTAATGAGTGCTATGTATAATTCCGTCAAGTTTTTCACGGATTGAATTTGCCTTTGCTCGCTTTTTTCGTCTTATTTCAAAAAGCTCATCCGAAGCCTTATCGGATATTTCCTCCTCGGAAATAATTACGGAGAAAATTTTCGATTCAAGATATTTATTAACGGTTATTCCCTCAAAAAAGAAATCAAGATTTGTGCGAACAGACGAGAAATGACCGTACCATTCATAAAGAGAACGCACGGCACGAAGAGTTCCGGCAATTGCAAGCAGCTCTGAGGTGTTAAGCTCTCCTCCTGCCGCCGCTCTTGAAAGTGCATTATTAACATTTTTGAGCCCTGAAAACGACGGTGCGCCGAAGCGAGCAAGCAAGGAATAGGCATCCTCGGTTTGAGAAAGCAAAAGCTTTGCCTCGTCAATATCGTTTACGGGCTTTAATTTAAGTGCAAGCTCCCTTGCATCATCGCAGGTAGCCTCCCGTGCAACCATTTCAAGCACACGGTTAAGCTCCAAAGCCATATAATTTTTATCCATTATCCTGTTAGTCCTTTATAAAATTCAAGCGCACTTAATTTACGCTGAATATGTGAAATCATATATTTTTCCGTTATGCTTGCCAAAAGCATTAAATTTTCATCACTTAAAATAAAGCTGAAAATTTTTGACGGCTCCGTTAAGCATATAAATCTTATTGCCTTTATAACCGTTTTCGGAACGGGAATTGCTCCTGCCTTTGGGCAATTTTCGCAATATATTTTACCTTCAAGGGTGTCAAAATACATTAAATCGGTTTCATACGCCGAGCAATTATCACACGCCAAAACAGACGGCATATATCCTCCGAGGCAGAGTGCCCGAAGCTCAAAAGCGGATTTTACTATTCTTTTATCCTTTTTGCCTGCACAAAGAAGATGCAGAGCATTGAGCGTTAAACGCAAAAGCTCGGGGCACGGCTGCTCCTCGCCTGCCGTTTCAAATGCCAGCTGAGCAAAATACTGAGCAAGGGAAAGTGCCTCGATATCCTTTCTTAAATCGAAAAAAACCTCTATCGGCGAAGCGTCATCAGCCACAAAGGCGTCCTTTGTTCTGTAAAGAGTAAAATCACTGTAAGCAAAAAGGGCGGTTGCACTGCTGAGTCTGCTTTTGACCTGCTTTGCACGGCGCACAAACGCTTTAACAAGTCCATAATCAGCAGTAAGGAGAGTAACTAAACGGTCACTCTCCCCTATTGTCTGTTCTCGAATTACAAGCCCCTTTGTTGTAAACTTCATTGCCTTCTGCCTTTATTTCTTCGTTATGTTTTTTATATTCAAGATAATCGTTTACGCTTCCGGTTTGAACAAACCTTTGCCAATATTCATCAGACATATAACCACCTCTAATATTTTATCCTACGGCGGTTATATAAATTTGTGCCATTTTAATCCAATCCGAAATTGCGAATAAGGCCCTCCTTGTTTCGCCAGCCTTCTTTAACCTTAACCCAGGTGTGAAGATTAACCTTTATATCAAAAAAGCGTTCAAGGTCCTGCCTTGCAAATGTTGAGATTTTTTTGAGCATTGAGCCGTTTTTACCGATAACCATTCCCTTGTGCGTTTCTCTTTCGCAATAAATAACGGCGTCTATATCAAGTATTTCCTTATCCTCACGCTCACGCATTTTTTCAACTGAAACAGCAATTCCGTGAGGAACCTCCTTATCCATAAGCCTTAATATTTTTTCACGGATAATTTCGGCGGCAAGCACCCTTTCGGGCTGGTCGGTTAAGGTGTCATCAGGGAAAAAATGAACACTTTCAACCGCAATTTTTTCAAGCTCGCCGAGGAGCGCATCTATTCCGTTGCCGTTCACTGCCGAAGCAGGAACAACCGCAGAAAAATCATAAAGCCCCGAAAGATAAGCAATTCTGCCGAGCAAATCCTTTTTATCCTTAACGGCATCAATTTTATTTATAACGAGTATAACAGGAGCCTTTTCCTGCCTGAATTTTTTAATTAGCTCAAATTCCTTATCGGTTAATTCTCCGTATGGCTCCGTAACAAAAACTACTGCATCTGTTCCTCCGATACTGTCGCCCACGGCGTTATTCATAGCCTCGCCAAGCTTATTGTGGGGCTTATGAAAGCCGGGGGTGTCTGTAAAAACAAACTGCGTTTCTCCGCGAGTCAGCACGCCTGTTATTTTTGTTCTTGTTGTTTGCGGCTTTGAGGAAACGATTGCAACCTTTGCGCCGAGCATTTTATTTAAAAGCGACGACTTGCCCACATTCGGCTTGCCGACTATTGCAGTAAAAGCGGTTTTGGTCATTATTCCTCTCCCATATAATAGCTGTTATCTCTTTTCCAGCCTATCTGCGTTAATACGGTTTCCTCCTTTTCACGCATATGAACCTCTTCCATTCCGCCTGCTTCGTGGTCGTATCCAAGCAGATGAAGCATTGAATGTACTGTTAAAAAACCTATTTCGCGTTGCAAAGGATGGTTATACAGCTTAGCCTGCTCAACCGCCTTTTCCATTGAAATAACTATGTCGCCGAGAAGCTTTGCGCCGGTGTCGAGATTAATGTCGTAAACGCCGTTATCTCCGAGAGGAAATGACAAAACATCAGTTTCCTTATCAATATTTCTGTATTCCTTATTAAGCTCTCTTATCTGCTCGTTATCAACGAAGCGAACGGAAACCTCTGCCGAGCCGTCAAATTCCTCCAACTCGAGAACTGCGTGGCAGCAGCGGCGGATAAGAAGCCTTATTCCCGTTGGGATTTTCACCTTTTTCTGCGTGTTTGAAATTTTAACCTTAACCTTATCCATTACTGCTTTTTCTCCTCTTTTTCATATTTCTCATAAGCCTTGATAATATCCTGAACAAGCTTATGGCGCACAACATCACGCTGTGAAAATTTACACATTTCAATATCTTCAACATTTTTAAGAATACGCATAACCTTTTTAAGACCGGATTTTTTACCGTCAGGCAAATCAATCTGCGTTATATCTCCCGTTATAACCATTTTTGAATTAAATCCGAGCCTTGTTAAAAACATTTTCATTTGCTCGGGTGTTGTGTTTTGTGCCTCATCAAGAATTATAAAGCTATCGTCAAGCGTTCTGCCTCGCATATAAGCAAGAGGTGCAACCTCAATTGAGCCTCGCTCCTGATACTTTTGAAAGCTTTCTGCGCCGAACATATCAAAAAGAGCGTCATAAAGAGGTCTTAAATAAGGGTCAACCTTGCTTTGCAAATCGCCGGGAAGAAAGCCGAGCTTTTCGCCTGCTTCAACCGCAGGGCGGGTTAAAATTATTTTATCAACCTCTTTTGCACGAAACGCAGTTACTGCCATTGCAACGGCAAGATATGTTTTGCCTGTTCCGGCAGGACCGATTCCGAAGGTAATTGTGTTGCCTTCTATTGCCTCGCAGTATTTTTTCTGACCGAGCGTTTTGGGCTTTATCGGCTTACCCTTTGCAGTTATACAAATTGTGTCTGACGCAATGGAGGAAAGCTTTTCCTCCCTGCCCTCTTTAACAAGACCGAGTGCATATCGCACATTCTGCTGAGTGAGCACCTCGCCCTTATTGATAAGGGAAAGCATACTGTTTATAGCTCTTTGAGCATAGGAAACATTTTCGCCGTCGCCCACTATTTTTATACTGCTTCCCCTGCTGATAATGGAAACATTGAATTCCTTTTCAATAATTTTTATATTTTCGTCAAAGGAGCCGAAAAGGCTGACAGCCTGCTCCATTGCTTCAAAATCAACTGTTACCTCTGCCATTAATCAATCTCTGCCTTAATAAGTTCTATTCGTCTTTCCTCAACCCTTAAAACGGTAAAGGTTATGTTTTGATATCTTACTGTTACGGGCTTTTTCGGCTTTTCGGGCGGAAGATAGCCAAGCAGATTTATAACAAAGCCTGCAAGCGTATCGTAATCTCCCTCGGGAAAATCAACCGAAAGAATTTTAGCGGCGTCTTCAATATCCGTTGAGCCGTCAAAGGTGTAGGTTTTTTCGTCTATCTGCTCAACCTCTTCCTCCTCATCGTCATACTCATCACGGATATTTCCTACTATGCTTTCAAGAATATCCTCCATAGTAACAAGCCCTGCCGTTCCTCCGTATTCATCAACAACAACGGCAAGCTGTATTCTTGTTTCGCTCATCTGCCTGAAAAGCTTTCCGCAGGCAATAGTTTCGGGAACGAAAAGAGGCTCTCTTATATAATCCTTTAACGATTCATCCTTTGAAATTTCGGTGCCGATAAATTTTAGAAGGTCTTTCACATAAATTATACCAACGATATTATCCAAATCCTCGTGATAAACAGGTATGCGCGAAAAGCCGTTTTCAATGGAAAGCTTTGCAACCTCTTCAAGAGATGCACAATCCTCAACTGCTTCAATATCTGTTCTGTGGGTCATAATATCTCCTGCGTTTATATCGTCAAACATGAAAATATTGTTTATCATTCTTCTTTGAGATACTTCAAGCTCGCCAACCTGCTCGTCCTCATCAACAAGCTGCTTTATTTCCTCCTCGGTTGAATTTCTTTTAAACCTTCGTAAAAAA
>UQSH01000022.1 GCA_900543795.1 uncultured Oscillospiraceae bacterium
AACTCTGCTTGCAGGAAAACGAAATTTCGCCACGTTTCTCAACGCCGAAGCAGACAGGCGCAATTCCGTTTTTTACTCGGGGGAAGTATCGTTACACAACTCTGCTTGCAGGAAAACGAAATTTCGCCACGTTTCTCAACGCCGAAGCAGACAGGCGCAATTCCGTTTTTTACTCGGGGGAAGTATCGTTACACAACTCTGCTTGCAGGAAAACGAAATTTCGCCACGTTTCTCAACGCCGAAGCAGACGGGCGCAATTCCGTTTTTTACTCGGGGGCGGTGTCGTTACCCTAACATTCATTACGGCAAACAAAAATGCTTCGGAAAAAATTCCGAAGCATTTAATGCGTTTTATATTTACATATGGAAGATTAAATCATCGCTCTTTTTATTGAAAATGAAAATTCCCACAATCAGCGTTCCGAACGCCCAAACGGATGCATACAGAAGAAGCTTCCAGCTCATCGGCTGACAATAGAGAATGCATTGCCTAAACAGCTCAAGCATTGAATAAAGCGGATTTATTTTAATTACCCAAACAATCCAATCGGTGCGGATTTGTTGAAGCGGGTAAATAATCGGCACACAGTAGAAAAGAAGTGTGCAGAAAACCTCCCAAATATATTCAATATCCCTGAAATAAACCTGCAAAACGGAAAGGATGAGACCGACTCCGATAACAAAAATAAGCAAAATCGCCATAGGGATAAAGAACAAAAGCGCATAGCCGTTTATGGTTAGATTTCCTCCGCCGGCAATTCCTGCGCCGTCATTCGCAAAGTAGCCGGAGCATTTGAAGAAAATCCAAACGCATATATAGCACGCAATAGATATTGAGAAGGTTACGAAGTTTGAAAGAATACCCGAAAGGGGATACATATATTTGGGAACATAAACCTTCTTAATTATCGGAGCGTTTGCTCTGAACGAGGTCATTGCCCTTTTTGTTGATTGCGTGAAAAATTCGAACAAAAGCCTGCCTGTAAAAATATATACGGGATAGCATATAATATGCTTCCTGTTTGCACCGAATATTCCGCCGAAAACAACGGATAAAACTATCATATTAAGAAGCGGTTGAAGAAAGCTCCAAAATATTCCAAGCCAAGAATCTCTGTATTTAAGCTTAACATTTTTTCGTGTAAGTTCGCCTAAAAGATTTTTATATTTGGAAAACATCGCAAAAAAGTGCGATATTTCCTCTCTTTTATTAGTTTCCATTTTAAAATTCTCCGATTAAATTTTTCGAAAGATTATTTTAGTGTTTAAAACGCAGTCATTATATCACAATGAAATAATTTTTTCAACTGTATAAAAAATTATTTAAAGCAATCTGCAATCTCACGGGCAACACGATTGACCGAGCCGTCTGCGTTAACAACAATATCGCTTGCAGATAAATATTTTTCGCGCCGCTCATCATAAAGCTTTTTGGCATTTTCCCTGTTTTTGAAAAGCGGTCTTGTTGATGCGTCGCCGACTCTTTTGCAAATAACATCAAATGATGCATCAAGAAAAACAACCCTTGAGCCCTTTTTTATTGCTTCAACATTTCGCTGAAAGGTCATTGCTCCGCCGCCGGTTGAAATAACGGCGTTTTTCATTTCTGCCGCCTCAACGCAAATTTGATGTTCAAGCTCTCTGAAATAATCCTCGCCCTTTTCATCAAAAATTTGAGAAATTTTTTTGCCCTCTTTAAGCTCAACAAGCTCGTCCGTGTCTGTAAACCTTCTGCCTGTTATTTTGGCAATCTGCCTGCCGACCGAGGTTTTGCCTGCGCCCATAAATCCGCATAAAACGATGTTCATTCTCTGCCAAGCTCCTTTTCGGTTGCTTTAAGCACCTCTTTAATTTCTTCGTCGGTAAATTCCAAGCCTCTCCAAATTTCCTGTGCAAGCGCCGCCTGCCAAACAAGCATTGGAAGTCCGTTTGAAAATTTTAATCCGCCCTCGCGTGCATATTTAATGAAAAGCGTTTCGGCAGGGTTATAAACTGCGTCAAAAACAGCCCCTGATTTAATAACCGTTTCCCTCGGTAAAACGCTTGCGTCAATCCTCGGAAACATACCAACGGGAGTTCCGTTAATTATAAGGTCATATTCGCCGTTTGCCTGCGAAAGCAGGATAACTCGGCAATCCTTTCCCGTTTTTTCCTTTATTTCGCTTTTAATTTTTTCTGCAAAATGAATATCGTCTTCTCTGACGGCTAATGTTAAGTCGCAGCCTGCGAGCACCGTTTCAAATGCAAACATTCTTGAAACTCCTCCTGCGCCGCACACAAGAACGCTTCCTTTAAGAGCAATTCCTGCCATATCAAGAGCCCGCAGAAATCCGCCGCAATCCGTGTTATATCCTTTAAATCGGTTGCCGCCGAGCGCCTTAACGGTGTTTACCGCACCGAAGAGAGCCGCTCTTTCGCTAAGCTCGTCTAAATATTTGATAATATCAACCTTATAAGGAATAGTAACATTGAAGCCGCTTCGAGATTTTAATATTTCAAAATTATCCTTCGGGCATTCGGGCGGAAGCTCAAAAATTTTATAGTCGCATTCAACACCCTTAACCCTGCAAAGCTCATTATGTATAAAAGGGGACAGAGTGTGCCCAAGCGGATAGCCGTATAATCCGTAAGCATTATTATTGTCCATTTTTTGCTCCTTTCCGTCCTGCTTTGAGTGTTACCGATTTGCTAATAAAAAGCAGGTGAATATTAACATTATCGCTCAATAAAACTATTGACAATTTCTGAATAATTATATAATATGATAATAACATAATTAATAAACTTTAACAACTGTTTTTTTACGGCAAGGGGCGTTGTGATTGCTCCTAAGCTGCCGAAATGCTTCATCATTCTCTGCTTGGCTGCGGCAAAGGGTGGTTATCAAAAGAATAATATGCAGTCGGAAAGGTTAAGTGAATTATTATGGTTTTTGAAAAGGTTGCTGAAATATTGTCCGAACAGCTCGGAATAGATGCAGACAAAATTTCTATGGACAGTCTGCTTGAGGAGGATCTTGACGCAGACAGCCTTGACGCAATTGATGTTGTTATGAGCATTGAAGATGAATTTCAGATTGAGGTTCCCGATGAGGTTATTTCAAGTATGAAATCTGTTGCAGACATCGTTAATTTTATTGAAAACAATCAATAATCACAGATTTTTAAGTTAATAAGTTGTTAATTCTAACTAAAAAAATTGACATAAACGGAATAAAAGTTTAAAATGAAAGAGTAAGTTATTATAAGATGCTTACTCTTTTTAATTTATCTCGCTTTTGGGGAGGGGAAATTTATGGAAAAGAAATATGTTATGGCGCTTGATCAGGGAACAACAAGCTCAAGGGCTATAATTTTTAACAAAAAGGGCGAAATTGTTGCAAAGGCTCAAAAGGAATTTAAGCAGTATTATCCGCAAAACGGATGGGTTGAGCATGATCCTAACGAAATTCTTTTTTCTGAGCTTGAAGCGATTCTTGAGGTTTTAAGAAGCGAAAAGGCAGATCCTTCGCAGATTGCTTCAATCGGCATAACAAACCAAAGAGAAACAACTATTGTTTGGGATAAGGAAACGGGAAAGCCTGTTTATAATGCAATAGTTTGGCAATGCCGCAGAACAGCCGATTACTGCGAAAAATTAAAGGAGGAAGGCCTCGGAGATTATATTAAAGAAACAACAGGTCTTCTTATTGACGCATATTTTTCGGCAACTAAAATCAAATGGATTCTTGATAATGTTGACGGTGCAAGGGAGCGAGCCGAAAGGGGAGAGCTTCTTTTCGGCACGGTTGACACCTGGCTTATCTGGAATTTATCCTGCGGTCATATCCATGTAACTGATTACAGTAATGCCTGCCGCACAATGCTTTTTGATATAGATAAGCTTCAATGGGATCCGTATTTGTGTGAAAAAATGGGTATTCCTATGAGTATGCTGCCGGAGGTTAAGCCGTCAAGCTGCGTTTACGGCGAATGTGCAAAATTTCCCGGTATGGAGCAAATTTCGGGAATTCCGATTGCAAGCGCAATAGGCGATCAGCCGGGAGCTCTTTTCGGTCAGGGCTGCTTTGAGCAGGGACAGGCGAAAAATACATACGGCACAGGCTGCTTCCTTTTGATGAACACCGGCGATAAGCGAATTAATTCTCGTTCGAATCTTTTAACGGGTATTGCTTGGGGGCTTGACGGAAAAATTACTTACGACCTTGAAGGCTCTGCATTTAATGCGGGCTCCGTAATAAAATGGCTTCGAGATGAGGTTGAGCTCATTAAAAGCGCTCCCGAATGTGATGCGCTCGCCTCACAGGTTGAGGATTCAAACGGACTTTATTTTGTGCCTGCGTTCACGGGGCTTGGGGCTCCCTATTGGGATATGTATGCAAGAGGCTGTATGATAGGCTTAACAAGAGGCGTAAACAGAAAGCATATCTGCCGTGCGGTGCTTGAAAGCATAACATTTCAGATGACGGATTTGCTTGAAGCTATGATGAATGACAGCTCTATTATGCTTAAAGACCTTCGTGTTGACGGCGGTGCCTCTGTTTCGGATATTATGATGCAAATCCAGGCAGATATGACCGGCGTTAATGTAAATCGCCCCGTAAACAAAGAGGCAACTGCACTCGGTGCCGCTTATCTTGCAGGCCTTGCAGTCGGCTTGTGGAAGGATACTGCCGAAATAGAGGCAAACCGCAGGGTTGATAAGATTTTCATTCCGTCTATGGAAATCGGAAGGCGCAACGAGCTTTATTCAAATTGGAAAAGAGCGGTTGAGCGTTCACGAAGCTGGGAAAGATAATGTTAAATCACATTATTGAAAATCAATATAAAATATTTTTTGGAGGAAGGCAATGTCTAAGGTAGTATGTCCTTGGGATTTAATATCTGATTTTGTAACAGACGCATTTGTTGGCTACGGAGTTCCGCTCGATGATGCGAAAATATGCACGGATGTGCTTTTGGAATCGGATAAAAGAGGAATTGAAAGCCATGGCTGCAACCGCTTTAAGCCTATTTATATAGACAGAATTAAGGCGGGAATACAAAAGCCCGTAACAAATTTTGAAATTGTTAGGGAAACCCCTACAACCGCCGTTATAGACGGCCACGACGGAATGGGTCAGGTTATAGGCGTTAAGGCTATGCAGATGGCAATAGATAAGGCAAAAAAATACGGAATGGGAATGACGGCTGTCAGAAATAGCTGCCATTACGGTATTGCGGGCTATTATGCAACTATGGCAACCGAAGCGGGAATGATAGGAATGACGGGAACAAATGCCCGCCCGTCTATTGCACCCACTCACGGAGTTGAAAATATGCTCGGCACAAATCCGTTCACTATCGGTATGCCAACCGACGAGGCATTTCCCTTTGTGTTTGATGCCGCAACATCAATTATTCAGCGCGGAAGAATTGAATATTACGCAAGAATAGGCAAGCCGTGCCCCGAGGGAACGGTTGTTGGCAGAGACGGCTCTGCTCTAACGGACAGCGAGGAAATTTTAACTCAGTTAAACACCCACGAGGCTGCACTTGCACCTCTCGGCGGAATAGGCGAGGAGCTTGCAGGCTATAAAGGCTATGATTTCGCAACGGCTGTTGAGCTAATGTCTGCTGCACTTCAACAGGGCCAATTCCTTTCTGCTCTTTCCGGAATAGGCGAGCACGGGGAGAAAATACCGTATCATCTCGGTCATTGGTTTATTGCAATAGATACTAATGCCTTTTCGGGTGTTGAAGCCTTTAAAAAGACAGCAGGCGATATTATGCGTGAGCTTCGTGCAAGCCAAAAGGCACCGGGCGAAACACGAATTTACACCGCAGGAGAAAAGGAATATGAAATATGGAAAGAGCGTGAAGGCAGCGGAGTGCCGATAAATGATGCCGTTCAAAAGGAAATAACGGCGGTTCGTGATGAGCTCGGACTTGATTATACTTTCCCGTGGGAGGCGGGCTATACGCCTTATCCGCTTAAAACAAAGCCGAGCGCTCATATTGAAAATAAATAATAATTATATAAAGAGGACAGGATTATGGATTACAGTAAGGAATCATTAAGGCTTCATTCCGAATGGAAGGGCAAATTAGAGGTAACAGCAAGAGCAAGGGTTGATAATAAGGATGCTCTTTCTCTTGCATACACACCGGGCGTTGCCCAGCCGTGCCTTGAAATTCAAAAGGATTATAAAAAAAGCTGGGAGCTCACTCGCAGATGGAATATGGTTGCCGTTATAACAGACGGAAGCGCAGTTTTAGGCCTTGGCGATATAGGTCCCGAGGCAGGTATGCCCGTTATGGAGGGAAAATGCGTTTTGTTTAAGGAGTTTGGCGGCGTTGACGCATTTCCGCTTTGCGTTCGCACAAAGGATGTTGATGAGTTTGTTCAAACGGTTTATAATATAAGCGGCTCCTTCGGCGGAATAAATCTTGAGGATATTTCAGCCCCAAGATGCTTTGAAATTGAGGAAAAGCTGAAAAAATTGTGTGATATTCCGATTTTTCACGACGACCAACACGGAACGGCCGTTGTTGTTTCAGCGGCTCTAATCAATGCTTCAAAGCTGACCGGTAAAGCAATCAGCGATTGCAAAGCGGTTATTAACGGCTCGGGTGCGGCAGGAATTGCAATTGCAAAGCTGCTTATGACTCTTGGATTAAAGGATGTTATTCTTTGCGACAGAACAGGAGCAATTTATGACGGCAGAGAGGGGCTTAACGCTTCAAAGGCTGAAATTGCAAAGGTAACTAATAAGTCAAAAACAAAGGGCACTCTTGCAGACGCTGTTAAGGGATGTGATATTTTCATCGGTGTTTCCGCTCCCGGTGTTTTAACCGCCGATATGATTAAAACGATGAATGAAAATCCCGTTGTGCTTGCAATGGCAAATCCCGTTCCGGAGATTATGCCTGATGAGGCAAAGGCGGCAGGTGCAAAAATAGTTGGCACGGGAAGGTCGGATTTCCCGAATCAAATTAATAATGTTGTTGCCTTCCCGGGAATTTTCAGGGGCGCACTTGATGTTCGTGCAAGCGCAATAACGGAAAATATGAAAATTGCCGCTGCCTATGCGATTGCCTCCCTTGTTGACGATAAGGATTTGAATGAGGATTATATTCTTCCTTATGCGTTTGATGAAAGAATTAAGGAAACAGTTGCAGGTGCTGTTGCCGATGCGGCAGTAAAAGACGGTGTTGCAGGAATTCAAGCATAAATAATAATTATATATTTGCATATTAAAAACCGCAGAGCAGTTATTTGCTCTGCGGTTTTTGTCAATTTGTGCTTTCGGTTTTTTTCTGCTCGCACGAAAGGTATTTTATGAAATTTATAAGAAACGGTGCCGCCGTCAGCGAGGCAAGAAAATATCCTGCCGGCTGGGAAATAATTATTCCGTTTACGCCCCAAAGCCTTGGCAGAATCAGAATTAACGGAATAAAATAAAGTCCGTTTTGTGCGCAGGCAAGAAAGAAGGCTCTGCCTGTTTTTCCAACTCCCTGAAAGGTCATATTTGAAACCATAACCGTCGGAAGAAAAATAAGTGCTCCGCAGAGTATTCTTAATGCGGGCACACCCGTTTCGAGCACTTGCTCGTCATCTCGGAAAAGCGACACGATTTGCGGCGAAAAAATATTGCAGATAAGTGCAAGCACAGCCACAACGCTTGTTCCGAAAATCAAGGTAAATATAATGCCCTGTTTAACTCTGCCGTATTTTTTTGCGCCGTAATTGAACGACGCCACGGGCTGAAAGCCCTGACCGATACCAACGCATATGCTGAAAATAAGGTTGGCGCATTTTGCGGCAATGCTCATTGCGGCAATGCAGGCGTCTCCGTAAACTGCCGCTTGCAGATTAAGAAGCATATTTGAAATACTGTTAATTCCCTGCCGTGCAAGGCTCGGAGAGCCTGTGAAAATTATTTCTCTAACGGTTTTAATATTAAGCGAAATGTTTTTAAGGGAAAGCTTGCTCTGTGTTTTTCCGCTCAAAAAAGCCCACGAAAGCAAAGCAAGGCTCAAGCATTGTGAGATTGCCGTTGAAGCGCCTGCTCCCTCAATCCCCATATTGCAGTTAAAAATAAGAACGGGATCAAGGATTATATTCAGTATGCTTCCAAAGGCAAGTCCTATCATTGCAAGAGAAGCCCTGCCCTCATATCGCAGAATGTTATTTAAAACGCAGCCCATTTCCATTGCGGGAGCGGCTAAAAGTATGTATTTTGCGTATCCGCAGGAATAGGGCAGCATTGTTTCGGTGCTTCCCAAAAGGCGCATAAACGGCTCCAAAAATATAAGCCCTAATGCAGCCGTTATAATTCCGGCAATTAAGCTGAGAAATACTCCCGTTGAAGCGTATTTTCCTGCATCGTCAAGCTTTTTTGCGCCCAAATGCCTGCTAATGCAGCTTCCGCTTCCGTGGCCAAACATAAATCCGAAGGCCTGAATAATCGCCATAAGGCTGAAAACAACGCCTGTTGCTCCGCTTGCGGAAACATTAATTTTTGAAACAAAATAGGTGTCTGTTACATTATATATTGTTGTTATAAGCATACTTATAACAGTCGGAACGGCAAGCGACGAAACAAGACGGTTAACCGGTGTTTGCGTCATTTTTTCATATTGCTTCATTATCCTTATCCTCTCTGCTGATAAACATAAGCATAAAGCAGATTAATAGCAAAGAGCAGGGTATTAAAATCGCTTTAACGGAAAGGATATTTGTTATAACTGCACCTGCTGAAGCACCTATTATAAAGAAAAGTATTATTCCGAAATAGTGAAGCCCTGAAATTAAATCGGCTTTATTCTTAGTTGTTAAATATTCATATAATTTTTCGGTTGCGCTTCGTAAATTCCCTGTGCACATTGTTGTTGCAATCGAATTTCCGCGTATTTGCCTAAAGCTTTGAACCTGCAATGAGCAAACAAAGGAAACAAGTGCGTTTGTTATCATGTTGCTTTTTTCGTCGGACGGCACAAATGCAATTGCAAAAAGAACGGCAATTTCAAATGCAACGGTTATTTGTCTCCAATGAACAAGTGTGTTTTTTCTGAATTTACTGCGGATAATCTGCGCAACAAGAACGCCTGCCGAAAAGCACAATA
This sequence comes from uncultured Oscillospiraceae bacterium, assembly GCA_900543795.1. Lineage (GTDB taxonomy): Bacteria > Bacillota > Clostridia > Oscillospirales > Acutalibacteraceae > Eubacterium_R. Next base: position 9,108 of record UQSH01000022.1, read on the forward strand.
TGGGAACAAGATAATATGCCGCCTGCAAAAAGCTTCCGTTTGCAAGCTTAATTCCCATCAAAACTATGTTTCCCGTTTCGGCGTTTGCAAAAACTCCGCCTCTGCAAAGATATGTATATGCGTCAAGAAAACCGCCCGTTAATGCAAGAATAGCGCCGAGCAGAAAAGAATCTGAGATTTGCTTTTTACTGTTTGCAATCATAGAGTATCACCTATGGGGATTAACGAGTATTTTAACAAAGAGTAAGGGCAATATCTTATTACCGTTACCCTAACTTTTTCAGCTCTATTTTACACTTTTTTCGGGCGGTTGTAAACCTTAAATTAAATCCGAGCAAGCCTAAAACGGATTAATCCCGTTATAGCTTCGTTAGATTTGTTCAGCTTTTTTCAATAGCGTCAACGGGGCAGCTTTCCAATGCCTCGTCTGCGCAGGCCTCCTCCTGCAATCCCATTTCGGTTTTAATAACCTTTGATTTTCCGCTGTCGTCCAACTCAAAAACCTCGGGGCAGATTTCGGCGCAAAGCCCGCATCCGATGCAGTTGTCGTTTACAGAGTATTTCATATTATCAACACTTCCTTTCGGGCAATGCCCTTTTTATATTATGTATTTCCGCCTGCTGCCGTTTTATTCACAAAATAAAACCGCCTCCCGTTTATTCGGGAGACGGAAAATCAAAAAAGGATACTATATGATTTTTTATTTATAAAGAGGTCCGTAGAATTCACAAGCCTTGTAGTCAGCCGCCTGTGCGTCCTGCGTTCCGAATCCCGTCCAACCGTGCGGGCGGAAAATTCTGCCGTCTTCAACATTGTGCATATTAACGGGAATACGAAGCATTGAAGCAAGTGTGATTAAATCTGCGCCAACATGGCCGTAAACGGTAACGCCGTGGTTAGCTCCCCAGTTAGCCATAACGCTGTAAACATCCTTAAACGGACCGTTGCCTGTGAGCTTCGGAACAAACCATGTTGTCGGCCAAGACGGGTCTGTTCTCTTATCTATCGGGCAGTGAATTTCATCCGAAAGGTCTGCTGTCCAGCCCTCTGCAAGCTGAATAACGGGGCCAACACCGTCAATAACATTAACACGAAGCATTGTAACGGGCATTTCGGCCTTGCATCTGAAATGGCTTGAAAATCCGCCGCCTCTGAAATATTCATAGTTTGCTCTGCACCAGTCTGTTGCGTCAAGGCAGGCTTTAATGTCTGCTTCGGTCATTTCCCAAAACGGCTTCATACAGCCCTTGCCCTCTGCGTTTTTACTTGCGCCTGAGCCGTCAAGTGCCGTTGCACCTGAATTGATAAGATGAATAAATCCGTTAGCGGCAACTCCGTCAGGCTTAACTCCCGTAACTCTTTCGCATGCCTCGGGGCTCCAATAGGTACGAACATCGTGGAAGCAGGGAGCGGTTCCCGAAACGAGTGTGCCAAGCATCATTGCAACGCCGTTAAGAGTATCGTTTTCCGTTGCAAACGGGGTGGGTGCCTTGGGGCCGTTCCAGTCAAAGCTTGAAGCCATAATAGCCTCTGTGAAGTCTGCGTTGGGAAGCCAGTCGGTCCAATTTCTTTGACCTTGGAAGCCGCCTGCAACAGCATTTTTGCCGAGCGCCTCCTCGTGCCAGCCCATTTCGTCAAGCTTCTTGTTTCCGTAAAGAATATCACGAACAACAAGAGTCATCTTTGTTATAAATTCCCAATCCTTGTCGGGAGCAATAACCTTGGATTTTCTGATGATTTCGGGCAGGCTTTTGCCTTCGTTAAGGTCAAAGCCCTCCTTGCAGTTAGCCTTAACCCATGCGAGTGCCTTTTCATATTCATCGTGGTCATAGATTTCAAGGGTTATTCTGCGGATAATCTCCGTCATATCAACCCATTCCGCTCTTATTCCGAAATATTTTTGGAACATATCGGCGTTGCAGTAGCTTCCTGCAATACCCATGGCAACTCCGCCGAGATTAACATAAGCTTTATTTTTCATCCAGCCAACCGAAGCTGCGCAATGGGCAAAGCGAATGATTTTTTCCGCAACATCCTCGGGGATTGTTTTGTCATCAATATCCTGAACATCCTTGCCGTAAATTGAAAATGCGGGCAAGCCCTTTTGCGCAAAGGCCGCCATAACAGCCGCAAGATAAACTGCGCCCGGTCTTTCCGTTCCGTTAAAGCCCCAAACTGCCTTAATTGTGTTGGGGTCCATATCAAAGGTTTCCGAGCCGTAGCACCAGCAGGGTGTAACACTCAGCGTTGCAACAACATTTTCCTTTGAAAACTGATCGGCACATCTTGCCGCCTCGGCACCTCCGCCGATGGTTGTTTCGCTGATAACGCATTGAACAGGTGTTCCGTCGGGATATTTAACATTTTTTGAAATAAGCTCAGCCGCCGAGCGTGCCATTCCCATGGTTTGCTCTTCAAGGCTTTCACGAACTCCGCCCCATCTGCCGTCAATGCACGGCCTTATTCCTATTTTAGGATACAACATAAATTTTTCCTCCTGTTTATTTTTTTAAAATTTCAACAAATCTGCAAAACGCTTTGTCCCATTCAGCGTTGTGATGCGGATTGAATTTTTTAACGCTTTCGGTTTTTGCAATGATTTTTCTGCCCTCGTCGATATCCTTGATTTCTCCAAGCGCAATAAGCTGCAAAATGATGTTTCCGAGTGCCGTTGCCTCAATCGGACCTGCCGTAACGGGCAGATTAATGCTGTCTGCCGTAAGCTCGCAAAGGAAGCCGTCCTTTGTTCCGCCTCCGAGAATGTGAAGCATATCAAACTGCTTTTCAGTGCAAACCGAAATTTGTTCAAGTGCAAATCTGTATTTCAGCGCCAGGCTTTCGTATATGCACCTAACGGTTTCGCCAACCGTTTCGGGAGCCGTTTGACCTGTTTTTAAGCAGTATGCCTTTATTTTTTCGGGCAGCTCGCCGTGTGCCGAAAGCATTTCATCGTCGGGATCTATAAAGCATTTAAACGGCTTGCTTTCCCTTGCAAGCATTTCAAGCTCGTTATAGGAGTATTTTTTTCCCTTTTTTGCAAGGTCCCGTCTTGTTTCCTGAATAAGCCATAAGCCGCTTATGTTTTTAAGATAGTTAATTTTATTGCCGGTGCCAAGCTCATTTGAAAGCTCCAATGCTCTGCTTTCCTCGGTTAAAACGGGGCTTTCAAGCTCACAGCCGATGAGCGACCATGTTCCGCAGGATAAAAATGCACTTCCTTTGCTCATTGCCGGCATAGCCGCCGAGGCGCATTGGGTATCGTGTCCCGCAACGGTTATAACCTTTATACCGTTGTATTCCCCGCAGATTGACGGACTTTTAACTAACGGCGGAAAAATGCCTTTTTCAATTCCGAAAAGCGATAAAATTTCCTCGCTCCATTGCTTCGTTACGGGGTTGAGCATCTGTGAGGTTGAAGCAATGCTTTCCTCGCAAACGGCTTTTTTAGTTAAAATATATGCAAACAAATCGGGCATAAACAAAAGCGTTTTTGCTTTTTTCAGATTTTCGTCGCTGATAAGCTGAAAAAGCGTGTTTATGTTCATTATTTGATTGCCTGTTTTTTTGTATAGCTCATCGGGGCTTGTTTTTTTGTAAGCAGCTTTAAGCGCATTTTTTGTTCTTCCGTCTCGGTAATGCACGGGAGGGAATATAAGCCTTCCGCTTTCGTCAAGCAGTCCGTAGTCAACACCCCAGGTGTCGAATGCAAGGGAATCAATATCCTTCGCCTTTTCAATCGCCTTTTTGATTTCAGCGGTTATCATATCAACATCGTGGCAGATAAATCCGTCCTTTTCAATCGGAATATTGTCAAAGCGATGGATTTCCTCATATTGAATTTTATCGCCGTCAAACTGTGCTTTTATAGCTCTTCCCGTTGATGCGCCGAAGTCAAATGCAAGAACGGACTTCATTTAACCACGCCCTTCTTTAAAAGTATGTTTGCGTAAATTGCACTTTCTCCCGTTGCGATTATCAGGTAAGCGCTTTTTGCACGCTCATAAAAGGCAAATCTTTCAATGAATTCCGTTTTGTGATTTCCCTTTTCGTGCTTTTCAAGAATTTCGCTATATGTTTTCCAAATTTCAGGCTCGCCGCAAGTGTCGCCCTTAACAACCTCCATAAGTCCAACAGGCCTTTCGGTGTATGTATCAAGAGGTATAAGCTGCAAAATTGCGTCAAGCATCTCGGGAACTCCGTGTCCGTCTGCACGGATAACTATTGCATTTTTGCCAACGCTGTGGCAGGGGAAATTTCCGTCTGCAATAACAAGCTCGTCGCCGTGCCCCATCTGTGCAAGCGCTTTAAGAAGCTCGGGAGAGATAATATTCGGTATTCCTTTAAGCATATATCTTCTCCTTATTCGTCTGTTTTGTGAAGCATTTCATCATCGGGGTTGAAAAGCTTGTGCCCCGGATGTCTGCCCGTAACTCTGTAATAGCCTCTAAGGTCAATAAGCTTTTGAATGTTTTCCTTGCTAATATCTCTGCTTCCGCCCAAAATAACGGCATTTATCGTGATTTTTGCCCAAAGCTCAAGGCTTTCCATTCTGTAAAATGCAGTTAAAACATCACTTCCGACTGCAAGCGCACCGTGGTTTTCAAGCAGCATAACATCGTGCTCTTCAAGATATGGCTCAATTGCTGCGGGAACCTCTGCCGTTGACGGTGTTCCGTAAGGTGTAAGAGGAACGGAGCCGATAACGGCAACATCCTCAATCATATTATACATATCCATAGCCTTGTGGGCAACGGCAAAGCCTGTTGCTCCCGGCGGATGAGCATGGATAACGCTCATAACATCGTTGCGCTTTTCATAGCATTTGAGGTGCATTTTTATTTCGCTCGAAGGTCTGTATCCCTCATTTGCTTCAAGAATATTTCCCTTGCTGTCTAAAACAACAAGCTTTTCAGGTGTGATAAACGATTTGCTTATTCCTGTTGGCGTGGCAATAATTCTGCCGTCCTCAAGCCTTGCGCTGACATTGCCGTCATTAGCGGCAACCCAGCCGAGCTGCCAGGTTTTATGGCAAACATCGCATATCTGCTCTTTGATTTCATCAATGCTTTGCATATTTAATTCCGCCCTTCTTCGTTTTATTGACAAATAGCAAATAATATGCTACCTTATTTGTATTATATTATATTTTTATATAACTTGCTTGGCAAAAAGCAACAGTTTAGTATGACGATATTCACTTTTAAGGATAATTATGAATTACAGCTCACTTTATGAAAACAAAAAAAGGGGAACATTTGATTTTCCCATTGAATTATATTATGTTGATTCAGCCTCTGCACGCTATCAAATGCCTCTTCATTGGCATCTTGAATATGAGCTGATTCTCATTATGGAGGGCAGCTTTGAGCTTTCGCTTGACGGAAAAAGCTTTATGCTTGAAAAGGGCGACTGCGCTTGGATAGGCGACGGCGTTGTTCACGGCGGTATTCCGCAGGGCTGTATTTATGAATGTGTTGTTTTTGATTTGGGAACTCTGCTTCACGACACTCCCGTTTGCGCAGGCACGGCGGCACGCTTTCTTTCGGATGAAAACGGAAACACGGGAATTTTCCGTGCAGGAAGCAAACAGGCATTTCTTGCCGATAAGATTTTTGAGGCTATGGAAAAGGAGCAAATAGGCTATGAATGGGAAACGGTTGGGCTTATGTGGCAGCTTATGGGCAGTCTTATCGGCTTAAAGCAAAATAATGTTGCCGTTTCAAAAAACAGAAATAAAATTCTTCGGCTGAAAAATGTTTTAACATATATTAAGGATAATTATGAAAATCAAATAACGCTCGGCGAGCTTGCAGGCGTTGCAGGTATGGCGCCAAGATATTTTTGCCGTGCCTTTTCCGCAATGACGGGAAAAACGCCCATTGAATATCTTAATTATTACAGGATTGAGCAGGCAGGCGAGCAGCTTCTTTTAACGGATGAAAAGGTAACGGAAATTGCGCTTAACTGCGGATTTAACGATATGAGCTATTTTTCAAAAACCTTTGCACGCCTGAAAGGCTGCTCTCCAAGCGTTTACCGCCGTAAGAATTGACAATATATTTATGTTTTGCTAAAATAATTTTATTAAAATAAATCCAGAGGTTATGCAGGTGGAAACTGATTCAAAAGGACACAGACAGAGAATTAAAAATAAATATCTCGAAAACCCAGCAAGCCTTGTTTATGATTACGAGGCTTTGGAATTGCTTTTAACATATTCAATTCCGAGAAAGGATGTTAAGCCCGTTGCAAAGGAGCTTATAGCACGCTTCGGAGATATAGACGGAGTTTTCAACGCCTCGGTAAGTCAGCTTATTTTGACACAGGGAGTAGGCGCAAACACAGCGGCTCTCATAGCTCTTGTTAAGGATATTTCCGTTAGGTGCAAAAAATGTAAAAGCGCACAGCGGGCTTATATCGGAGATTATAAATCTGCGTGTGAATATTTCCGCAATCTTCTTGAAGATGAATCGGTTGAAAAATTTATGCTTGCAAGCATTGATAATTCCGGCAGGGTTATATCCTGCAAAACACTTGCACAGGGCGGAGTAAGCAAGGTCAGCGTGCCTCCCCGAGCAGTTATTGAAAGCGCAATGGCGGATAATGCCGCCTCGGTTATCATTGCTCATAATCACCCAAAGGGAAGTGCCGATCCCTCGGCAGACGATATAAATTACACCCTTAATATCCGCACACTTTTTCAAAAGCTCGGCATAGAGCTTGTTGATCATATAATAGTCGGCGAAAGAAGCGTTATGTCTATGCGCAATTCGCACCGCTATTCAATCTATTTTAAGAAAGCTTCGGCTGAGGATTTTTCTTCAAGACTTTAATTTTTGTTTGGATGATGCTTTATGGAAAATAACGAAAGGCTCAAATACGATAAGCTCAGCGAGGAGGTTCAGGGCAGAATTGTTCAGGATAGGGAAAAAGGCGTTGTTAATCCCTATAAATGCAATGATTCCTCCGCCTTGCGCAGAGATATGGCTCGAGATAAGGCAAATTTATGGCGCCCCGCATTTGTAAGAGATGCTGAAAAAATTCTTCATCTGCCGTATTATAACCGCTATGCAGATAAAACGCAGGTTTTTTCTTTTTACAATAATGATGATATAACAAGGCGTGCACTTCATGTTCAGCTTGTTTCAAGGATAGCTCGCAATATCGGTGCGGCGCTCGGGCTGAATCTTGATTTAATAGAGGCAATAGCTCTCGGCCATGATATAGGCCACACTCCGTTCGGCCACGCAGGAGAACGCTTTTTGAGCCGTATTCTATATAATGAAACGGGAAAGTATTTTAATCATAATGTTCACAGCGTAAGAGTTCTTGATAAGCTTTTTTCAAGGAATATAACGCTCCAAACGCTTGACGGTATCCTGTGCCACAACGGCGAGTTTGAGCAGCAGGAATACAGGCCGTGCTTCAATAAAAGCTTTGAGCATCTTGATAAAGAGATTGAGGATTGCTTCAATCTCGGAGGAGAGGCAATTGAAAGGCTTGTGCCGTCAACCCTTGAAGGCTGTGTTGTAAGAATATGCGATATGATTGCTTATCTCGGCAAGGACCGTCAGGACGCCCGCACGGCAAAAATCATTGATAAGAATTATAAATTTTCAAACGAAACGATAGGAACGGAAAATGCCGCAATAATAAATAATCTGACGGTTGATATTATTGAAAACAGCTACGGCAGGGATTATATTATGCTCAGCCCCTCTGCCTATAACGATTTGAAAAGGGCAAAGGAGGAAAATAACAGGATAATTTATCAAAATCCGCAGCTAAACAGTCAGTATAACGAAATTATAGCGCCCATGTTTTCCGAGCTTTATTATAAGCTGCTTGATGATGTTGTTAAATTAGATGAAAATTCAATGATTTACCGCCATCATATCAAGTTTGTTTTGCAGTCAAATATGTTTTACGGCTCGCAGAATTATCTTGATGAGGAGCCGAATATGATTGTTGCGGATTATATTGCAAGCATGACTGATGATTATTTCATTGCGCTTCATAAAAAATTCTTTCCGAACAGTAAATATAAAATTGAATATAAGCCTTATTTCAGCGAGGATGAAAAGTAAAATAAAATACCCCTGCGGATAAAATTATTCCGAAGGGGTGTTTTTTTGTCAATTGATTTTATGTATTTTCTGTTATTCAGCATTTTGCCCCTCTTCTTTATCTAAGAAGAAATCTAATAGCATTTTTGCTAAAAATTCACTGTCTGTAACATAATTTCCGTGATTTTTTCCTTTGATTATCATCAGCCTTGAATTTTCAATACTGTCTGCAATAAGCCGTGTTTCTTTTTCTCGAACAATATCAAATTCTCCTGCCGTAACAAGCGTTTCGCATTTTATCAATCCAAGCAGATAGGGGGATATGCATGGCTCACGCGTCATCATTTTTGTTCTGCTGTCGCGAGAGAAAAATGCACTGAGCCTCATACCCGAAAGCACCTGCGGTTTAAGTCCGCCAACGGTTATGTTTGCTCCCGAAACGGCTAATTTTGAAAAGGCGTTTTCCTTCTTTATGGCGCACATAAGCCCAACTATTCCGCCGTCTGAAAAGCCGTAAAAGCAGGGGCATTCAAGCTTTTCCTCTTCAATAAGATTAAGAATGTCGTCTGCCATATCGGAATAATGAATTTCCTTAACGCTTTCGCTTTCTCCGTGGCATCTGCTGTCAACGGAATAAACTGTAAAATTGTTTTCAAGCAGAGGGATAACACCGTCGAAAATATGGTGATCCTCCTTGTTTCCGTGCAAAAGAATAAGCGGCTTTCCGTTTCCTGCTTTTTCAAAATATATCTTCGGAGATTTCTTTGTCAGCATTGCTTTGTCCTCTTTTTCAAGGTTGTTTTATACAATATCAATTATATTTAATTAAGCTGATGTTTTCAATCGCTAATCCTTTATTTGTGCAAATGCAACAATAATCCGCCTGCAAATTTGTGCAAAAAGTTAATCCACTATCCGTTCTATTTTGCTTTTTTGATTTTAACAGTGTTCATAATAATATAAATCGCAATAAGAGCAATGCAGGTTATGCCGAGAATTGCATACATTTGAGGAATTTCAACCTTGCTTTCAAAGAAATAAAGGTTGCAGTCAACAGAATCCTTAATTGCCTCAATAACCTCAGCGGGAAAGCCTTGAGCCGACATTTCCTTGAAAACTCCGTTCATTGCGTGATTGCGAACAAGCGAGGTTCCGTATGTTCCCGGCAAAAAGGAAATAGCCCTTTGCAGTCCGTCTGCAAATTGCGAAATCGGCATATATGCTCCGCAGATAAAGCCGTAAACAGAGCTTATTATTGAGCCAACCGCTGAAATTTGTCCCTGAGTTGAAAGGAAAAAGTTTATTATTGAGGAAAGTGCCGTGCCAAACAAAACAAGCAAAACAACATCCGCTATCAGCAGTAAAACATCGGTAACGGAAAGATACCAGCCAACTGCGCCCAAATAGCAAAGGCATATTGCCGCTGCGGTTAAACAAACCGTTAGGCTTGATATGATTGTTGAAATATAATATCCAAGCGCAAGCACGGGAGCCTTAACGGGAGAAATTGTTAAATCGTGTATGCTTCCCGAAACCTTGTCCTGAACCATAAGCATATTTGAACAAAAGGAAACGGTAACGCAGCTAACTGCCAAAATTGAAGAGATAAGCTGCCCGCCTACGCATCCGTTTATCAGCTTTTCGGGAATTGAAAGGCCGTCGGGAAGGGCAGAGGTAAAGCTGCTTCTGTAAACATTTCCGAGAAATGTTGCATAAAGAAGTAAAAGTATTGCCGGAGTTATAAGAGATGTGAAAAACATCCCCTTATCCTTAAAGAAAAGCTTTGTGTTTCTTTTTATAAGAGCTAAAAGAGTTTTCATTTTTCAGCACCTCCCGAAAGTCGCTTGCCCGTAACGGCAAGGAAAACATCGTCCATTTTTCCCTTAGTTATTTCATAATCCTTAAAGATCTGCGGATTTTTTATAATCAGTCTTGTTGCCTCTGCCGTGCTTGAAACCGAAAGCCTGTAAGCGTCTCGTATTTTCTCCGATGTAACGCCAAGAGCGGCAATCTCGCTCTCGTCTGCACCGTAAAGAGTTATAAAGTCGCCCGTGTATTTGTTTTTCAGTTCAAGCGGAGTTCCCTCTGCGGCAATTTCTCCGCTGTCAATTATAACAACATAATCGGCGTCTGCCGCCTCCTCCATATAATGAGTTGTAAGAAAAACGGTCATATTTTCGCTTTTTCTTAAATCGCTTATTATGCTCCAAAGATTTTTTCTTGTTTGCGGGTCTAACCCTGTTGTCGGCTCGTCAAGTATAAGAATTTTCGGCTTGTGAAGCAGGGCACGGGCAATATCGGCTCGTCTTCTCTGTCCGCCCGAAAGCTTTCCTACGGGGCGTTTAATGATTTCGTCAAGCTCAAACATCTGCGAAAGCTCTGCAAGCCTTTCTTTGAATGCACTTCCCGTTATGCCGTAAAGAGCCGCGCGGCTTTCAAGATTATCAAGCACGCTCAGGGATTTGTCAAGCACGCTGCTTTGAAAAACAACGCCTATTTTTTTCTTAATCTCCGTTGGCTCATCTTCAAGCGTTTTTCCGTCAATGGTAACGCTTCCGCCGTCCTTGTCAAGCTGGGCACACATAATATTTATCGTTGTTGATTTTCCTGCACCGTTTATTCCGAGAAAAGCAAAAAGCTCTCCCTCTTTAACCGTAAAGCTTAAATCGTTTACGGCTTTAACGCTTCCGAAGCTTTTTTTCAAATTTTTAATTTCAATAATATTATCCATATTTTATCTCCGAATTTTATTTAAAGGCCTTTGAAAATTATACAGCCCTTTGTTTTTATAAATTTGTAAAGCACAAGGCTGATTATCGCCAAAATTAACTCTGCAATTGCAAGATAAGCCGGGGAGGGAATATATATGTATGCAAATGCAAGGTAAATAATTTCGATTATTCCGATAACCGCCCAACCGCCGAAGAGCGCAAGCAAAACGCTGATGCTCTGCTTAACGGGAATTGTTTCGTTTGTCCATTTAAGGTTCGGAAATCTAAGGTTGAGCGAAAGACCTGCAAGTGCCGAAAAAATAACGAAAACAACAGCTCCGATAAGAATTAGTACGGCAGAGAGAATATCCGGCTTTAAAACCGCTTCAACGCATACCGTGAGTATAAGAACGGGAATAAGCGTTAAAAGCAGATGAAGCCGTACCTTTGCACGCAGTATTTTATATGTGCTGACGGGAAGCGACTGCGCTATCCAAATGTTTTTTCCTTCAAGCGAAACAGAGGGAGCCGTGATATTGTTCATGGTTGACATCATACAAATAATGCCGAAAAGCAAAAGCGGTACGAAGTCTTTGTGCTCTTCAAACATTCCCCAAATCATTTCGTTAAGATAATCGGCTTTAATGATGATTCCAACTGCACCGACAAGCATTAAAACTATTCCCAAGCCGCAGTTGAGCATATAAATCGAGCTTCCGAAAAATCTGTGCATTTCCTTTGCAAGAAGCGCTCTGTCTGCGCTTCTCACCTTTAAAATTTTTGCCTGCTTTTTGTTTTTTGAAGCAGAGAAGGCATCTCCGGCAAGTCTTGTGAAGCTCTTTGAAAGAGCTGCATAAACCGCAAGAAAAAGCACCGCAATAATAGCTGTGAAAATCAGCATTGATAATATGTTTCCCTGTGCCGCAAGTCCCAGCCGGTAAAGCGGATACATAGCACCGTTTGTGTTGACCGAAATCATTTCCGGATTTGCCGCAATGCTTTCGAGCATGGCGTAGCCTTTATTGTAGAAATAGAAATATCCGAAAAGGAAAATCAGGGAAATAATTACCGTTATTATGCTTTTGTTTTTTGTTTTTTTGATTATCAGCGCAACTACCCAGCCGAGCACACACGAAAGAGTAAGTATAAAAACGGAAAGCACAAATGGGATTAAAATGCAGAAGATGATGCTTAATATTCCCGAATTTTGATATATAAAATAGACTGCAACTGCGGGTATCATAACGATAAGCTCATAAAGAAGCCCCATTGCATAAATTCCCGAAAGGCGCACGGCAAGTATCTTTGCGGGCTCAACGGGAAGGGAAAGAAGCAAATCGTTATCCCTTGCAAGATAAAGCGTTGAATATGTGTTGAAAACGCTTCCGAAAACTCCGAGCATAACTCCCAAAAGAGACATTATTGAAAAATAAAGCCAGCCTAAATCCGCCGAAAAAAGAGCCACTCCGAGCTTCTTTGCTATATTATAAAATGTAACGCAAAGAAAGCCGAAAATAATTAAATAAAGCAGAATATATAAAAATGTTTTTTCCTGCGTGCGCTTTTTTCCTGCCTTTTTGTCCATAAAAAGCCAAGAAAATGTTTCGGCCATTTGCATTTTGAAAAGAGCCTTAATCATCATTCTTCCTCCAAATCAAGAAAAACATTTTCAAGCGAGCTGTCGCCCTTAACCTCTTCCATTGTTCCCGATTTAATCAGCCTTCCGTTTTTGATTATTGCAACCTTGTCGCAAAGTCTTTCGGCAACCTCAAGCACATGTGTTGAAAAGAAGATAGCACCGCCGTTTTGGCAGATTTCACGCATTATTTCTTTAAGCAGATGCGTCGCCTTTGGATCAAGACCGACAAACGGCTCATCCATAATAATAAGCTTCGGATCGTGAATAAGAGCGGAAATTATTGCAAGCTTTTGCTTCATTCCGTGAGAATATGAGGAAATTGAGCTGCTTAAATCTCCGCTTATTTCAAAGGCTTCGGCATATTTGCCGATTAATTCCTTGCGCCTTGAAAGCTCAACACCGAAAATATCGGCAATAAAATTCAAATACTGAATACCCGTCATAAAATCGTATAAATCAGGATTGTCGGGGATGTATGCCGTTTTTGCCTTGCAGGCAATCGGATTTTCCTTAATTGAAATTCCGTCTATGTAAATTTCGCCGCTGTCGAATTGAAGTATTCCGCAGCAAGATTTTATCGTTGTTGTTTTGCCTGCGCCGTTATGTCCGATAAAGCCGTAAATTTCGCCCGGCAGAATATGCAGGGAAAGGTTGTCAACCGCCTTCTTTGTTGAATATGTTTTGGTTAAATTTTCTATTTTAAGCATTACTTTTCCTCCGTTATTTCACTTTCTTTTTTGTTTTCGTAAAGCCATTTGAAGCTTTTATATGCATCTGCCAAAAGATTGCTGATTTGCTCCGGCGACCAATCTAAATATGAGCTAACAAGCGTTGTTGCAATTCCGTGCGCGAAAAGCCACATTTCCGTGTGGAACATATTTGAGGTTTCCTCTGAAAAGCCCGTTTGCATTTCAATTGTTGAAATTGCATCGGTGTCAAACTCGTGTCCAAGAAGGCTGGGATTTTCTGTTCTGTCCCGCATAAATTTAAGCTTAAAAAGGTTTTTCTCCTCCGCCGCAAAGCGAATGTATGCCGTTCCTATTGCTTTGTATCGGGGCTTATTGTTCTTTTTAATTTCTTCCTCTCGGTATGCAAAGAATATCTCGTCTGTTTTTTTCATCACGGCCTCTTTAACCTCATCCATATTTTTAAATGCGGTAAAAATCGGTCGTGCCGTTGTGCCCAGCCTTGCGCCGAGCTCCCTTGCCGTTAGAGCATTTTCTCCCTTTTCACGAACAAGATTAACCGCTGCAATCGTTATTTCTTCTTTTGTAAACTTTGGCTTTGGTGGCATTTTCTTTTCCTCCTTTTTTGTAAAACAATCGTTGCAAAACACCTGTTGCACAACATTTGTTTTATTATAGCACATAAAATATTCCCCGTCAATAAAAACGGGGAAAATGTAAATTGTTTTGATGATTTACTGCATTAATCAAAGAAAGCGGTAATCAAAAGAGTCCTTGCCGTCATCATTTTGAATAATAAATCTTGCAAAGCTTTTAACCTCTTCAAGCTGCTTATCAGTCGCAGAATTGTTTTTGCCGAAAAGAGCCTCTTTGAGTGCCTCGTTTGAAATGCCGCATTCCTCAACGGTTAAGCAGCCTTCGGCGTCAATATTTTCATCCTGAAAAAGAGTTTCCTTTTTAATTCCGAAAAGCCTTGACAGTTCCTTAACTAATGCGGTGCTCGGAATTTTTATTCCTCTGCACCACGCCGAAACGGTGGATTTGGGCACATCGAGTTTAAGGGCAAGCTCTTTTTGAGTTATGCCGTATTCCTTCATAATGCCTTTAAGATTTTTTGCAAGGGCTTCGCCTTTATCAGAGAATGATTGAGCCATTAATAATCACCAAACACTTTTAATTTTTTATCAATGCTTATATAATACCATTTTGCGTGGCGAAAAACAATAAAAAAAGAGCGAAAATTTGGCTTTTGCACCGTGTCAAAAATGCACGCCTCATCAACCTTTATTTTTGTGAAAAACTTTGTGAAAATTACTGTTGTATAATTTAAAATTATATGATATACTAATAAGCATTGTAATAATGGATTGGTATATTTTTCTGAAAAATTCCCTTATATTCCATGAAAGGAACAGATTTATGGCATACAGAACTCATAATTGTAACGAATTAACATTTGATAATTTAAACGAAAGGGTTACGCTTGCAGGCTGGGTTGATACTATCAGAGACCACGGCGGTGTTGCCTTTATTGATTTGCGTGATGAATACGGTGTAACGCAGGTTGTTGTTAATGACGACACCTTGATTTATCATCTTAAAAAGGAAAGCGTTATTTCCGTTGAGGGTGTTGTTGTTAAGCGTGATGAGGAAACAGTCAATAAAAAGCTTGCAACGGGCGAGCTTGAGGTTAAGGTTGATAAACTCACCGTTCTCGGTGCCTGTACGGAAAATCTTCCGTTTGAAATTTCCGATTCAAAGGAAACAAGAGAGGATGTTCGCTTAACCTATCGTTTCCTTGATTTAAGAAACAGGGCGGTTCACGATAATATTATTTTCAGAAGCAATGTTATCGCTTTTCTGCGCTCAAAGATGACTGAAATGGGATTTACGGAAATAACCACTCCGATTTTAACTTGCTCCTCCCCCGAGGGCGCACGCGATTATATCATTCCGAGCCGTAAGCACGAGGGCAAGTTTTATGCACTTCCGCAGGCTCCCCAGCAGTTTAAGCAGCTTTTAATGGTTTCGGGCTTCGATAAGTATTTCCAGATTGCTCCGTGCTTCCGTGATGAAGACGCAAGAGCAGACCGTTCTCCCGGAGAATTTTATCAGCTTGATTTTGAAATGGCTTTTGCAACGCAGGAGGATGTTTTCGCCGTTGCAGAGGAGGTGCTTTATGACACCTTTACAAAATTCGGCGGCGGAAAGAAGGTTTCTCCCGCTCCGTTTGTCAGAATTCCGTTTGAAGAGGCAATGATTAAATACGGAACGGATAAGCCGGATTTAAGAAATCCTCTTGAAATAGTTGATTTAACGGAATTTTTCTCCGATGTTGAATTTAAGGCGTTTCAGGGCAGACCTGTAAGAGGTATTAATGTTCCCGGCTGTGCAAAGCAGTCAAAGGGCTGGTTTGAGAAAATGCTCAAATTCGCTCTTGAAATCGGAATGAAGGGCCTTGGCTATATCGAGGTGCTTGAAGACGGCTCCTATAAAGGTCCGATTGATAAATTCCTTCCTCCCGAAAAGAAGGAGGAGCTTCGCAAAATATTTGATTTTAAAACAGACGACACACTGTTCTTTATATGCGACACTCCAAAGCATGTAAACGATTTTGCAGGTCAAATCAGAACAGAGCTTGCAAGCCGTCTTGATTTGATAGATAAATCAAAATTTGAGCTTTGCTTCATAACCGATTTCCCGATGTTTGAAAGGGATGATGACGGAAAGCTTATCTTTACTCACAATCCGTTCTCTATGCCGCAGGGCGAAATGGATGCGCTTCTTAATGAGGATCCGCTCAAAATCAAGGCTTATCAGTATGATATTGTTTGCAACGGCGTTGAGCTTTCCTCGGGCGCAGTAAGAAACCACCGCCCCGATGTTATGGTTAAGGCATTTGAAATGGCGGGCTATTCAGAGGAAACCGTTAAGGAAAAATTCGGTGCTCTTTATAACGCCTTCCATTACGGCGCTCCGCCTCACGCAGGTATGGCTCCGGGTGTTGACAGAATGATTATGCTTCTTCAGGATGAGGAAAACATCAGAGAGGTTATTGCCTTCCCGATGAATTCAAATGCGCAGGATATGCTCCTCGGCGCACCGAATACGGTAACGGAAATGCAGCTTCGTGAAACTCATATTAAGCTTCGCAGACCTGTTCCGGAAAAATAATTAACATTAGGGTAACGGTAATAATCAGAACCACGGTTTATCGTGGCAGATATTGCCCTTACTCTTCGTTAAAATACTCGTTAATCCGAAAGGAT
>UQSH01000023.1 GCA_900543795.1 uncultured Oscillospiraceae bacterium
GTGCCTCTTCCGATAACATTTGAATTAAGATGCACCTCTGCCTCGAAGCGCTTATCGTGGTCAGGGCCGCTTTCGCCGGTTATAACATAATTAAGCGCTTCGCCCTGATTTTGCTGAACAATCTCCTGCAAAAGCGTTTTATAATCCTTGAAGCTTATATGATGAGTGCTCAATGATTTCAAAAGAAAACGCAAAACAAATTCTCTTGCACATTCAAGTCCGCCGTCAAGATAAATTGCAGCAGTTAATGCCTCAAAGGTGTTTTCAAGAATTGAAAGACGCTCTCTGCCGCCCGTATTCTCCTCGCCCTTGCCGAGATAAAGAAATTCGCCGAGAGAGATTTCCTTTGCAAAATCCGAAAGAGAAGCGGTGCAAACAAGGCTTGAACGAAGCTTTGAAAGCTCTCCCTCCGGCATATCGGGAAATTTTCTGAAAAGAAGCTCCGCAGAGGCTATGGAAACAACTGCATCGCCGAGAAATTCAAGCCTTTCGTTAAAGCTGGACACGCCTCTGTTTTCGTTAGCATAGCTTGAATGAGTCAAAGCCTGCCGAAGCAGAGATTTGTTTTTAAATCTATATTCAATTTTTTCTTCAAGCTGAGATAAATCTTTATTCATCCTTTGTTTCAAACACCTTTTCCGTTTGTGATATTAAATCGTTTTCCAAAAACCAAACAGCCTGCTTGATAGCATTTTTAAAGGTTTTTGCATCTGCCGAGCCATGCGCCTTAATAACCGGCTTTTGAACTCCCAAAAGAACGGCGCCGCCGTATTCCTTATAATCAAACTGCTTTTTCATACTGTTTATTCCGCCCATAACTCCAACGGCGGAAAGCATTGTAAAGGCATTCTTTTTGAAAGCATCCTTTATGCCGCTCATAAGAACCTTTGCAACGCCCTCATACATTTTGAGAATAAGATTTCCCGAAAAGCCGTCTGCAACAACAACATCGCTGTCTCCATAAGGGATTTGGCGTGGCTCAATATTACCTATAAAATTATAATCCTCTTTTTTCATAAGCTGATATGCTTCTTTGATAACTGCCGTTCCCTTTGTTTCCTCTGCGCCGTTATTTGCAAGGGCAACGGTTGGATTTTCAATGTGCATAATATGCTTCATATACAGGCTTCCGAGCTTGCCGAACTGACACAGAAATTCAGGCTTACATTCAACATTGGCACCGCAGTCAAGAAGCAGAAACGGCTTTTTTGCACTTGGCATAACGGAAGCAATACACGGCCTTTTAACGCCCTTTATTCTTTTTGTTATAAGCGTTGCGCCAACGGTTAAAGCACCCGTGTTTCCTGCGGAAACGAAGGCATCTCCCGCTTTCTCATTAAGAAGCGCAAAGCCCTTTGCCATACTTGAATTTGCCTTATTCTTCAAAACAGCCCTTGCGTCATCATTCATAGTTATCGGCTCGCCTGTTACATTTACGATTTGAGTGTTTTTAAGTTTGATTTTATTTTTTGAAGCGCATTCAAGAATTTTTTTCTCATCGCCCACAAGAATTATATCGGTTGAAAATTCATCAACCGCAAGCATGGAGCCTTTTATGATTTCAAGAGGCGCATTATCTCCTCCGAAGGCGTCAACTATAATTTTCATTTACACATTTCCCTCTCTAATTCAGCGAGTGCTCTTTGTGCAAGAGCGGCATAGCGCTCTTTTTTATCTCTGATTTTCGGCTCGATAGGAGGCAAAATTCCGAAATTTGCGCCCATCGGCTGAAAGGCTTTAACTGTTTCATCACTTATATAATCGGCAAGAGCGCCCGTCATTGTTTCTCTCGGAAGGTCAAGAAGCTCTTTTCCCCGACTGAACCTTACCGCATTTATTCCGGCGATAATTCCGGAGGAGGCGGATTCCATATAGCCCTCAACGCCCGTTATCTGCCCTGCAAAAAAGACATTCGGCATTGCTTTTACCTGATAAAAGCGATTGAGCACACGAGGAGAATCTATAAATGAATTTCTGTGCATAACTCCGTAGCGGACAAATTCGGCATTTTCAAGTCCGGGTATCATTGAGAAAGCTCTTTTTTGCTCACCGAATTTCAAATTTGTTTGAAAGCCGACAAGATTAAACATAGTGCCCCTTGAATTTTCACGGCGAAGCTGAACTGCCGCCCAAGGTCTTTTTCCCGTTGCAGGATTGATTAAGCCAACGGGCTTCATAGGACCGAAGCGAGGTGCATCCTCTCCTCTTTTGGCGAGCCTTTCAATCGGCATACATCCCTCATAAACATCAAAATCGTGGAGCACGGCGCCCTCGGCATTAACAAGCTCTTTTATAAATTTTTCGTATTGCTCCTTATTGAACGGGCAATTGATATAATCATCTTCTCCGCCTCTGCCGTATCTTGAAGCGCCGAAGGCAATGCTCATATCAACGCTTTCGGCAGTTACGATAGGTGCGGCTGCATCATAAAAGGAAAGACAGCCTCCGCAAAGCTCCTGCACCGCCTTGCTCATTGCTCCGTCTGTTAACGGACCTGTTGCAACAATTGTTATTTCGTTTTCTCCCTTCGGGATTGACTGCATCTCTGCCGTTTTAACGGTTATATTTTTATGATTTTTAATTTTTTCGGTTACTGCCCTTGAAAACAAATCCCTATCTACCGCAAGAGCTCCGCCTGCGGCAACCGCACACTCCCTTGCGATAGGAACCGTTAAGGAGCCGAGACGAACCATTTCCTCTTTTAAAAGACCTGCGGCGGAATCCACCCTTGATGCTTTTAGGGAATTTGAACAAACAAGCTCTGCAAAATCATCGGATTTATGCGCAGGAGATTTTTTTAAAGGCTTTTGCTCCCAGAGCGTTACTTTATTTGAGCCTTCGGCAATCTGCCAAGCCGCTTCAACACCTGCAAGCCCTGCGCCAATTACATTAAAATTCATTATTCCTCGTTTTTCTTCTTTCTTGGTGCGGGCTTAGTAAATCCGCAGCCCTCTGTGTCGGGGCAATAAAGGATATTGCCCTTGCGCTTAAAGAGTGATTTTCCGCAATGCGGGCAAATCTCCTCACTTGGAGCGTCCCAAGTCATAAAGTTGCAATTCGGATAATTTGAGCATCCGAAGAACGAAACGCCCTTTTTGGTTTTCTTTTCAATAACATCGCCGCCGCATTCGGGGCATTTTGCTTTTGTTTTATAAACGAGCGGCTTTGTATTTTTACATTCGGGATAGCCCGGGCATGCGAGGAATTTACCGAATCTGCCAACCTTAACAACCATATTTCTGCCGCATTTTTCGCAGATTTCGTCTGTTTCCTCCTCTTTGAGTTTAATTTTAACACCCTGCATTTCCTTTTTAGCCTGCTCAAGAGGCTTCTCAAATTCATCATAATAACGGCGTATCATATCAATATAATCCTTATCGCCGCTGTCTATCTTATCAAGATCCTCCTCCATTTTAGAGGTGTATTTAACATTAACGATATTCGGCATTTTATCTTCAAGAAGCTTTGTAACCGCCTCGCCGAGCTCTGTTGGCACAAACTGCTTGCCCTCACGCTTAACATATTCGCGGGCAACAATTGTTGAGGTTATTGTTACGTATGTTGACGGTCTGCCGACGCCGTTTTCTTCAAGCGCCTTTGTTAGGCTTGCTTCTGTATATCTTGCGGGCGGCTGAGTGAAATGCTGATTTCCGAGAATTGATTTAAGCCTCAGCACATCGCCTGCGGCAAGCGGAGGAAGTGCAACGGAGCTATCCGAATCCGAATCATCCTTTGATTCCTCATAAAGAGCGGTAAAACCGTCAAACTTAACAGTATAGCCCGAGGCGGTAAAGATATAATCACCTGCTTCGATTTCAACCTTAACGGTTTCCTGCAAGCAGCTTTCCATAAGTGAGGCAATAAATCTTTCCCATATAAGCTTATAAACCTTATACTGATCGGTGGTAAGGGAGCCCTTGATTGAATCGGGCGTTACCTCCGGCATTGACGGGCGTATTGCCTCGTGGCCGTCCTGAATGTTGCCTTTTGATTTATAATATCTCGGCTTTTTCGGAAGATACCTTTCGCCATAGGTTGCCGCAATAAATCTGTTTCCCGCAGCACGAGCCTCATCGGAAATACGAAGCGAGTCTGTTCTCATATAAGTTATCAGACCGACTGTTCCGAGCCCAGCAACATCAAGACCTTCATAAAGCTCCTGTGCCGCCTTCATTGTTCTTCTTGCCTGAAATGAAAGTCTGCGTGAAGCCTCCTGTTGAAGCGTTGATGTTGTAAACGGCGGTGTTGGGCTTTTCTTTCTTGTTCCCTTTTTAACCGAGGAAACCTTATATTCGGCGCCTTCAAGCTCGGAAAGAATTTTATCGCTTTCCTCCTTGCAGGTTATTTTTATCTTGCTTCCGCCCTTGCTGTAAGCTGCGGCAGAAAAAGATTTCTTGCCGGGAGGGTTTGTAAATTTAGCGTCTATTGACCAATATTCCTGCGGAACAAAGGCTCTGATTTCCTCCTCCCTATCAACAACAAGGCGAAGAGCAACAGACTGAACTCTTCCTGCCGAGAGGCCTCTTCTAATTTTTTGGCTGATAAACGGAGAAAGCTTATAGCCGATAAGGCGGTCTAATATTCTTCTTGCCTGTTGAGCGTTAACAAGGTCTTCATCAATTGAGCGCGGCTTGCTCATACCCTCTGTTACGCCGTGCTTTGTTATTTCGTTAAAGGTTACTCTGTTTTTATCCTTTAAATCAAGTCCCAAAATTGTTGCAAGGTGCCAGCTTATTGCCTCTCCCTCTCTATCGGGGTCGGTTGCAAGATAAACATAATCGGATTTATCCGCCTTCTTTTTAAGCTCCTTAACAAAATTTTCCTTGCCCTTTATGATTGCATATTTAGGTGCAAAATCATTATCTATATCAACGGAAAGACGGGCAGACGGCAAATCACGCACATGGCCCATAGAAGCCACAACATCATAGCCCTTTCCGAGATAGCCTTTTATATTTTTTGCCTTTGCAGGCGACTCAACAATAACAAGCTTTGACATTTTATATTTAATTCCTTTCAGGATAATTTGTATCTTTTTCCTCCTGCGCTTTGCGCAAGACCGTTTATTTCAAGCACCGTTAAAACGCTTATAACGCTTTGAACGGGCATATTTGCTTTTTCGGCAATTTCATTTATATGAGCAAATTCTTCGCTTAATGAGGAATATACTGCAAGCTCCTCCCTTGAAAGACGGGAGGCTGCCTTTTGATTTTCGCCTCTTCTTTTTCTGCTTTCGGCGTTATGCTCAAACGAGGTGCTTTTTTCCTTTTTTGAAACATTAGCGCTTTTATCCTCTGTTTCCTGAGCTATAACGGCAGGAGATTTCATATTCTCCGTTTTAACCTTAAATCTTTCGGAATAGCAGGAAATAATAACCGCAGGGCTTGTGGCAACGATTGCGCCGTCCTCTATCAGCTTATTTGTTCCGCTGTATTCCTTTTCAAGAATTGAACAGGGAATTGCAAAAACATCTCTGCCCTGCTCGGCGGCATATCTTGCAGTTATCAGGCTACCGCTTTTCGTTCCCGCCTCGGCAACAAGAACGCCGAGGGAAAGACCGCTTATAATTCTGTTTCTTAACGGGAATGTATATTTTGTTGCCTTAGAAAACGGCGGATACTCTGTTACAAGCGCACCGTTATTTTTAATTGAATTGCGCAGAGGCCTGTTTTCGGACAGATAATTTGTTCCGAGGCCGCAGCCGAGAACGGCAATTGTTTTTCCGCCTGCCGTTAATGCTCCCGTGTGTGCCGCCGAATCAACGCCGAGCGCACCGCCGGAAATGATAACCGCACCCTTTGAAGCAAGCTCACGCGCCATAACGGTTGTTGCTTTAACGGCATAATCACTTGCCTTTCTTGTGCCCACAACTCCGATTGAAATAAGGGAATCAATATTAGGAAGCTCGCCGTCAACATAAAGCACGCAGGGAGGATCGGGAATATCCTTTAGCCTTTGGGGATATGAAAAATCATCATAGGTTATGATTTTCCAGCCGTTTTCCCTGCAGCTGTATATCGCCTCGTGCGAATCATTCAAGCTTGTTGATAAAAAGCGTTCAACCGCCTTTGGAGTCAGCTCCGGACACATACGCCATTCTGCCTCGCCCGCCTCGTAAATTTGCTTTGCTCCGCCGAAATATTCAATTAAAGCGCTTATGGGCTTTCCTGCGCCCAAAGCATTTTGAAGCCAAATCCAATATTTATCGTTTATCATCTGAGCATTTCCCACATAGTTATTGCGCCTGCGGCAAAAGCATTCAGACTTTCCGCCCTGCCGAGCATATTAATTGTTATCAGCTCATCACAGGCTGAAAGAACCTGATTTGAAACGCCGTTTCCCTCATTGCCGATAACGCATATATCGGAGCCTGAAAAATCAATCTTCGTTATATCCCTTGCGTTTGAATCGGGAACAGCGGCATAAGACTTAAAGCCGTTTGCTTTATACTTTTCAATATCCTCTGCAAGATTTTCGCTTATAAGAACAGGAAGCCTTAATATGCTGCCCATTGAAGCACGCAGAGCCTTTGGATTATATAAATCACAACAATTATAAAGAATTGCACCGTTTATGCCGAGAGCCTCGGCTGTTCTTATTACCGCTCCGAGATTGGCAGGATCCTGCAATTCATCAAGTGCAATATACTTGCCGCCGCCTTCAAGAGTTAATTCATCATTTCTCATACGGCAAACTGCGAAAACGCCCTGAGTGCTTTGAGTGTCGCCAATCTTATCGGCAATCTCCTGCGTTATCAAAAAAGACTGCGGAAAGCTTTTTTCAAGCGGCTCGATTAAATCGGCATATTTTTCACACGCCCTTTGAGTTACGAAAAGCATTTCGGGAGCGCATTCGGAGTTTAAAGCATCAAAACAAAGCCTTGCACCCTCCAAAACAAATTTTTGATTTTCATATCTTGCCTTGCGAGAGGTGAAAAGCTTTTTAACTTCTTTTATTAAGTTGTTTGATTTGCTTGTGATTTTTTCCATACCGACCTCGGCTTGATTATTCTTTTTTGTTTAAGAAAACCACATTTTCATCTTATCTATATATTAATATATTTAAGATATAAATTATAATACATTATTGTTTTGAAAAGTGCAACAGAAAAAATAAAAAAAGGGAAAGATTTTTTCTTTCCCTTAAAAAATTTAATAAACAGTTTAAATTTTAAGCCTTTAAATGCGATAATTTACAATTAAAGAGCTGATTTTGCAGATTCAACAAGAGCGGTGAATGCTTCTGCATCGGAAACAGCGATTTCTGCAAGCATTTTTCTGTTAAGATCAATACCTGCTTTTTTAAGACCGTTCATAAATGTTGAATAATTTGTTCCGTTTGCCTTGCAGGCAGCGGAAATACGGGAAATCCACATTCTGCGGAATTCTCTTTTCTTCTGCTTTCTGCCGATATAAGCATACTGTCCGCTCTTCATTACTGCCTGCTTTGCAGTTTTGAAAAGCTTATGCTTGCTTCCGTAATAGCCCTTTGCAGCCTTTAATACTTTTTTTCTTCTTTTGCGAGTTGCCATAGCGCCTTTAATTCTTGCCATAACTTAAATACCTCCGAGTTTTAGTTTATCGTAATAATCCTTAATTTTTATTATTTATAAGGAATGAGTCTCTTCATCTGCTTCTGGTTTGTTACATCGCCAACGGCAGTTTTGCGAAGATTTCTTTTACGCTTAGTTGTCTTTTTAGTAAGAATGTGAGAGGTATAAGCATGAGCACGCTTTACCTTGCCGCTTTTTGTTGTTTTGAAGCGCTTTTTTGCGCCGCTGTGTGTTTTAATCTTTGGCATAATTTATTCCTCCAAATATAAAATTACTTGCTTTGCTTGGGCGAAACAAACATAAGAATCTGCCTGCCTTCAAGCTTGGGAGCCTTATCAACATTTACATCCTCGCCGAGTGATTCAACGAATCTTTCCATATTGGCAACGCCGATATCGGAATGTGCCATTTCGCGTCCGCGAAGGCGAATGGAAATTTTCAGCTTATCGCCCTTTGAAAGGAATTTTTTCGCTTGATTAACCTTGGTGTTGAAATCGCCGACATCAATGTTAAGTGAAAGGCGGATTTCCTTTGTTTCAACTGTTTTTTGCTTTTTGCGATTTTCCTTTTCACGCTTAGCCTGTTCGTAGCGAAACTTACTGTAATCCATAATTTTAACAACGGGCGGCTTTGCCTGAGGAGCGATTTTTACCAAATCCTTGCCTCTTTTTTCAGCCTCGTTAAGCGCTTCCTTTGCACTCATAATGCCGAGCTGTTCGCCCTCTGCCGTGATAACACGGAGTTCCTTGTCTTTGATTTCACCGTTAAGCTGCGGAATATCCTTGCTGATAAATAACACCTCTTTATAAAAATTAAAAGTGCAAGCATAATATGCCCGCACTTCAATAAAAACTAATGAATTATTGCCCTTTTTGCCTGCGCTGAAGGGGAGAACGGGATAAATGCTCTTCTTTGTTGTGGCAATATATTACCACAATACAATTCATTTGTCAAGTAAATATTTAATTGTTATTCAAATCTTTTTTGTATAGGCAATATGTGAGAATTTTATGCCGTTTTCCTCGTTAACCGCAAGCACCTCTCGGTTATAAAGCGATTTATCGAATTTCGGGAAAAAGACCTGTGCATCGGGGCAATCGGCTTCTATTTCCGTTAAAAGGATTTTATCAGCCGTTTCAATGAATTGGCCGTAAACCGAGCCTCCGCCGATAACAAACGCCTCTTCACCCTTGCAAAGAGAAGCGGCCTCATCGGTGCTTTTACATATCTCTGCACCCTCAACGGAAAAATCGGGATTTGAGGTTATTATAATATTTCTTCTTTTGGGAAGAAGCTTCGGAAGCGATTCAAAGGTTTTTCTTCCCATAATAACAGGATGCCCCGTAGTTTGCTCACGGAAGAAAACCATATCTGCGTGAAAATGCCAAATTAAATCGTTATCCTTGCCGAGCTCATTATTTCTGCCGATTGCGGCAATAACGGTTATGCTCATAGAAAGACCGCCTTTCGTGATTTATATTACTGCGAAATCGGGAATGAAATCTTGCCGAGATGCTTATAATCAATAAGCTTAACATCCCTGCAATCGCGGCTGTTATCAAAATCGAAGAAATCCTTAACCTCGGGATTGAGCCATAATTGAGGAGCGGGAAGATCGCCCTCCTCGTCCATTCTTCTTATCTGCTCCTTTATGCCGTCAACCTGATTAACATAGATATGAGCGTCCTTTATGCTCCAATCAATTGTTCCGGGCTTTAAACCGCTTACCTGCGCAAGCATACAAAGAAGCACGGCATACTGCGTTACATTAAACGGCAGACCGAGCGGAACATCGCACGAGCGCTGATGAACCCAGCAATTCAAATAGCCGTCTGTTACATCCCACTCACTGCTCCAAACGCAGCTTGGCAAAACGGCGGTTTCAAGATAATCGTTTTGCCAAAGAGTCATAACCATACGCCTGTCCTCAGGGTGGTTTTGAATCTTATCAATAAGATTTTGCGTCATTTGAAATTTATTAACTATATAGCCGTATGCGGTGCCGATAGTGTGCGCAAACTCTTTTCCGAAGCTTTTATGTATTTCCTTTTTAACAAGTCCGCCGTTTTCATCAGGCACCATCTGCGTTGCATTCCAAACGCCGTTTTCGTCAATTTCCCATTCATTCCATATTTTAACATCACGCTCCTGAAGCCATCTGACATCGTTTGACTGAGCCTGATAAATCCAAAGCATTTCAAGAATTGCCTGACGGATAAAGAGCTGCTTTGTTGTTAAAACAGGAAATTCATCACGCAAATCAAAGTGAAAATGATGAGAAGGAACCTTTATACTGTTTACTCCCGTTCTGTTTTCAACCTCTGTTCCCTCTGTTAAAATTTTTCTGCAAAGGCTAAGATAATCCTTATCCCATTTAGACATTTAATCACATTTCCTTTCTGTTATTTCCAGGGGTATTTCTGCTTTAACGCTTCAAATTCAGCACCCGTTGAAGCAAAATGAAACTCGCCTTGAAGGTCTGAAAAGAAGAAGAGATAATCTGTTTCGGGGTGGTTTACAACTGCTTCTATAACTTCCGTTCCACAATTTGTTATGGGACCGCTCGGCAGAGCCGGGCAGCGATAGGTGTAATAGGAGTCGTAAACCTCCTTGGAAAAGCCGTAATCAAGAAGCTTTTTTGCGTAAAAATATGTTACATCGCATTGAAGCTTTGAGCCTTTTTCAAGACGGTTTACAAGAACGGAGGCGATATTTTCGGCACTGCTCGGAGTTAGTGCCTCCTCTTGAACTATTGAAGCAAGGGTAATAAATTCATAAAGGCTCATATTATTCTGTGAGCAATAATTTAAAACATCCTCCGACAGCCTATCATCAAACGCATCAAGCATATCGTCAACAACCTCCTGCGCAGGAGTGTTCATTCCGAAATCGTATGTTGCGGGAAACAGGAAGCCTTCAAGAATGAAGCCGATATTTTTATTATCCGTTGGAAAATCGGCAAGCCAAGAATAGTTATATCCCTGCGTTGTTGAAATTGCGTTGAAGAAATCCTGCTGAGAGCAGATACCGTTTTCTTCAAGCGTTTTTGCAATATCAAACGCGTTATAGCCCTCGGGAATACAAACAGAAACAATTTTATGGCTTATATCGGGATTTTGAAGCTTTTGCGCAATCTCCTCATAGCTCATATTTGAATTAAGATAATATTCGCCGTTTATATAGGTGAAATCGGGATAATGCTTATCCATCCAAAGCGACCAAAGAGAATCATCAACAACAACGCCGTTATTCATAAGCATTTTTGAGATTTCATACTGAAAATCCTGCGATTCTATAACAAGGGTGTATTCACTCCCCTCGCTTTTATCGGAGCCGTTTATATCGCTTATAATCCTTTTGTAAAAATATGCGCCAAAGCCGACTGCAACGGCAAGAACGAGAACGGCAATAACTATTTTTAATATTTTTTTATTCATAAAAACCTCATTAACACAAGCCGATTTAGGCTTATTGGGATTTATACTATTTAACCTCGTGAACCTTTAACATATTCGTTGTGCCACTTTGACCGAGAGGGATACCTGCGGTTATAACAACAACATCTCCCTTGCCGATAACTCCCGTTTTTACGGCAACATCAACAGCATGCTGAAAGAGCTCATCTGTGTTTGATTTTTCTTCGCACATAACGGGGATTACGCCCCACGAAAGATTATTTTGCCTGCGCACCTTATCACTTGTTGTTGCGGAAATGATGGGACATTCCGGACGGAATTTTGAAATTTGCCTTGCCGTTGTGCCACTTTTGGTTACTGTTATAATTGCGCTTGCGTTTAAATCGTGAGCAGTTGTTACGGTTGCGTGTGATATAGCAGAGGTTATATCTCTTTTAGCTCCGCGCGGAGAAAGCATCTCAAACTTTTCAACATAATCAATATCGTTCTCTGTTGTTTTAGCAATAAGGGCCATTGTTTTAACGGCTTCAACAGGGTGCTTACCCATTGCAGTTTCGCCCGAAAGCATAATTGCGGAGGTGCCGTCATAAATAGCGTTTGCCACATCCGTTATCTCTGCACGGGTTGGGCGGGGATTATTTATCATTGATTCAAGCATTTGAGTTGCCGTAACAACGATTTTGCCTGCCTGAAAAACCTTTTGAATTATCATTTTTTGAATTGCGGGAATTTGCTCAAACGGAATTTCAACGCCCATATCTCCTCTGGCAACCATAATTCCGTCTGCCTCCTTGATAATGCCGTCTATATGCTCAACGCCCTCGTGATTTTCAATTTTAGCAATAATTTTAACATCATTCCAGCCGAGAGCATGGCAGAAATCTCGGAGATAAACGATATCCGCACCTGTTCTGCAAAACGAAGCTGCTATAAAATCATAGCCCATTTTTGCGCCGAATTTTAAATCCTGCATATCCTTTTCCGAAAGATAAGGAAGTGCAAGCGAAACATTCGGAACATTAACGCCCTTTTTATCTGTTACAAGTCCACCGTCTGTTACCCTGCAAAGAATATCCTTATCATTAACAGACTGAACCTCAAGGGCGATAAGCCCGTCGTTTATTAAAATCTGCGTACCTTTTTTAACATCGTTTACAAGGCCTTTATACGATACGGAGCAACGCTCCTCATCGCCCTCAACACAATCTGTTGTTAAGGTAAAGCTCTGACCGTTTTTAAGAATAACGCCCTTTGGGTTTTTAAAGGTTCCGAGCCTGATTTCGGGGCCCTTTGTGTCAAGCAGGGTTGCAACGGGCAGACCGAGCTCATCCCTTACCTCTTGAACATTTTTGAGCCATTTTTCAAATGTTTCATAGTCGCCGTGTGAAAAATTAAATCTTGCAACATCCATTCCCGATTTCATAAGATTGCGAAGAACCTCCTTTTCGCAGGAGGCAGGACCGATGGTGCATATTATTTTTGTTTTTCTTAAATTGCCGCACATATTTAAGACCTCTTTTATAATAGTTTGCTGCTAATGATATTATAACAACAATTTTACTAAAATCAATAAAAAAGAGATTAAAAAGGCATTAATTTTATATTAATAAAATAGTTAAGATAAGAAAAACGCCTAAACAACAATGTGCTCAGGCGTTTTAGTTATATAAAGCTTTATCAGGTTGCAAGGTCGCCGACAATCATCATAAAGTCGCCGATTTGAACACCGAATTCGGGTGCACCCTCCATAATAAGCTGCTTATTGGCAGTCATTTGGAACATATCTCCCGTTCCGAGAAGAATTTTGAGCGCAGATGTTGCACAGTCAAATTTCATACAGAAGAACGGCTTTGAGCGCTTATACTCGCCTCTGCCCGCTCTTGTTTTTCCTGCTTTAACCCTCATATATGCAGTGCATTCCGGATGGCCCTCAACCGCCCACTGATAGCAACGGTCGGGACTTTTGAGTGCCCATTCATGAATTGCAGGGTGCCCCATCTTATTAAGCTGGGAAATACCCGATGAAAGCAGATAAAAATAGAGCTTGCAAAGAAGCAGCGAGAGCTGCTCATCGTTCTCAGGCGGAGTTTTAATGCCGAGAAGCGAAGACATTTTGAGAAGCACCATCATAAATTTTAAAAACTTACCGAATGATTTAATTTTAATTTTCGGAAGCTTAGACATATCGCCCTTCATAAAGGCGTTCATTTTTTCCATAGAAGCAAATTGAAGCTCTGCATCAATTTTTTCCTGGCCGAAATATTCGCCGAGCTTACAGGACCAAACGCCATCCTCCACTATAAAGTGAACTGCGTCCTTATCCTGAGCATTAACCATAACCGAAACCTGATAAATGGCATTAACGCCCTCAAATTTCTTTTTAAGCTCCGGAACATCGGTTGCAATTGTTTTCATAAGCGGTAAAGCTGCCGCCATAAAAACCTTATTGGTATAGCGGGTTGCATCGCTTGCCATAAAACACACTCCTTTCAATGACAATGATTTACTTGATTTTAGAATTCATCGTCCCAAGCATCGTCTGCTTCGAAATCCTGGTGCATTACTTCAGCGATTGTTTCTGCAATACCGTTTGCATCAATCTTAGCCATTGCAAGCAAATCCTCTTGAAGACCGATTGTTGAGAAAGCGTTTTGATGACCGAGCATTCTGAATGCACAGGCCTTACCTGATTTAGCAACAACCTCTGCAACTGCCGAGCCGAGACCGCCCATAACCTCATGGTCTTCAACTGTTATGATTCTTCTTGTGTCCATAACTGCGGAAAGAATAGCCTCCTCATCAACAGGCTTAATCGTGTGCATATTAAGAACACGAACCTTAACGCCTGCGTCTGCCTCTGCCATACGAGCTGCCTGCATTGCCTCAAACACGCAAGATCCGCAGGCAATAACGGTAATATCTGTTCCGTCATTCATAAGAGTTGCTTTCTTATAATCAAACTTACAGTCATCAATGCTCTTGTGGATAACCTGGTCAAAGCCTCTGTTAATTCTGATATAAACAGGGCCCGGAATATCATAAGCAGCCTTAACGGCATGATAGGTTTCAACACCGTCGCACGGGCAGATAACCGTCATATTCGGAAGAGATCTCATACAAGCCATATCAATAAGAGAATGGTGAGTTGAGCCTGCCTGACCGAATGAGGTTCCTGCGTGGGTTGCGATGATTTTTACAGGCACATTCTGATAGCAGATATCGGTGTGAATCTGATCAAGAGAACGAGCAGCTGTAAAAATAGCAAAGGTTGAAGCAAACGGAACAAGTCCGTTTTTAGCCATGCCTGCCGCAACGCCGAAAAGGTTTTGCTCTGCAATACCTACATTAAAGAATCTGTCCGGGAAATGCTCGCCGAACATACCGATTTTAGTTGATTTTGCAAGGTCAGCGGTAAGCGCAACAACATCCTTGTGCTCCTCGCCGAGCTCACAAAGCGCAATACCGTAGCATTCAGCAGTTGAAAGCTTTGTGGTATCGGTCATAGTATATGTCATTCCACCCATAGTTTACGCCTCTCTTTCTGCACGCTCACAGCGTTCTTTATAATACTTATCAAGGCTTTCGTGAGCCTGCTTTGTCATTGCCTCGTCAAGCGAGCCGTAATGCCACAAATAGTTATCCTGCATAAAGTCAACGCCTGCGCCTTTATATGTATCAAGAATAATGGCACTTGGCATATCGCCGCCGTTTTTATGATTTTCGATAGCGTCCTCAACGGCGTCGCTGATTTCTTTGATATTAGCACCGTCAACTCTCTTAACACGGAAGCCGAACGCCTCAAATTTCTTATCGAGCGGTTCAACCTTCATTTCATCGTCAACTCTGCCGTCTATCATACACTTATTGTTATCAACAAGAACAACAACATTTGAAAGCTTGAACTGTGCTGCGCTCATAGCAGCCTCCCAGTTTGAGCCCTCGTTGAGCTCGCCGTCGCCCGTGAGAACATAGTTCATATAGTCAACGCCCTTAACTCTGCCTGCAAGCGCAAAGCCTACTGCAAGAGAAAGGCCGTGGCCGAGAGAGCCTGTTGAGCAGTCTGCGCCCTTAACCTTATTGCAGTCAAGGTGCATACCGATTTTAGCGCCTGTGAGATTGAATATTTTAAGCTCATCAACAGGCATAAATCCCAAATCGCAAAGAATAGGAGCATATCCTACTGCGCAATGTCCCTTTGAAAGAACAAAGCGGTCTCTGTCCTCCAGCTCGGGATTTGAAGTGTCGATTTTCATAAAGCGGTAGTAGAGCGTTACCATAGCGTCCATTGCGCTGAGCGAACCGCCGAGATGGCCAGAACCGCCCCAAATAGCGGTTTGTATTGCCATTCTTCTCATTTCATCTGCCTTTTTTTCAAGGCGGAGCCATTCTTCTTTATCGAACGGCTTATAATTTGCTGGCATAAATTTACCTCCCTTTATATATATAATCAAACGGTTTTCCGTTAATTATAGCAATTATTTTAATCCCTCAATTTCGGGATGTCTTGCCGCAACAACTCCGAAGGCATCCTCTGCAATTTCAACTGCAAGCTTGATATCCTCATCTGTTACAGCGGCATTCATAAAGTGGTTATGATGCGAAGCAAGGAAAAGGCCTCTTGAAACGCATTCTGCAATCCACTCTTGATGAAGCATAAGGCTATCGTCATTTGCTATTCTGAGATAGAAAAGTGCCGGCTCACCTGAAACAACAAGGTTAAAGCCGTGCTCATTAGCGGCTTCGGTAAGGCCCTGTGTTAATTTCGTTCCCATTTTTCTAAACATAGTGGGTGTGTCAAGCCTCTTCATTTTCGGGATACAGGCAAGGCAGGCGGCAAATGGCTCTGCACTCATCCAATAGGAGCCTGTGTATGTAACCGAGGAAGCAGTTGCCTTCATATGCTCGCCGCCGCAGCAGGCAGACATATTATAGCCGTTTGCAAGTGCTTTACAGAAGCAGATTAAGTCTGCTTTAATTCCGTAATAATGGTCGGAGCCTGCAATATCAAGACGGAAGCCTGTTCTGACATCGTCAAAAATAAGAACCATACCGTGCTCATCGCAGAACTTACGAACAGCCTGCCAATATTCCTTTGTTGCACATTCATTATCCTTAAAGTTACCGTGATCATACGGCTGAGCGATAAGACCTGCAACATCGCCGTTGCAAGCATCATAAGCCTGTTGAAGCGCTTCGATATTAAACCAAGGAATTACAACATTATTTGCAACCTCCTCGGGAAGAATTCCGGGATAGTCCTTCTTTTGAGCCCACTGGAAATCTCCGTGATAATAGCCTTGAAGGAAGAACATCTTTTTCTTACCCGTATGCGCTCTTGCGCACATAACGGAAAATGTTGTTGCGTCTGAACCGTTTTTCATAAAGAAGGCCCAATCTGCGCTTGCAACAGTATCTTTAAGAAGCTCTGCACACTCAACCATCTTATATGACGGAGATGTTGTGCAGTTTCCTCTTTTAAGCTGCTCCATAGCGGCGGCGTCAACATCTTCATCGCAATAGCCGAGAACATTGGGGCCGTATGCACACATAAAATCAAGATACTTATTTCCGTCCACATCCCAGAAATAAGTTCCCTTTGCGTGATCGCTCATAAGAGGCCATTTTGTGATGGGAAGGAACAAGCCTTCACTCGGACCGAGATGGCCGTAAACACCGGAGGGGATTGCATCTAATGCTCTGTTAAACCACTCCTGGCTTTTTTCATGTTTATATTCCGGAAATTTACTCATTATTCTGCCTCCTGTTATTAACCGAGATATACCGAAACACGGTCAAGAATACGGTTAAGATTATCAACCATTGAAATCATACCCGCCATATAAATATTGCCCTTGCAAAGCTCGGCAATAGTTGAAACCGTGCCTGTGAACAAGCCGTAAGCAAGATCAATATTGGCAAATTCCATAATTGCTCTTGGATTATCAGCCTTTTCCTTTACGGTTGTGAAATGATGATTTTTAACAACGATAGTTGCATAGCAGGTATCTTTTATACCCATAGAAACCTTTCCGTCAACGGTTCCACTTGCCGTAAACATGGAAATTGAATCTGAATTTGCAAGTGCTGAAATAGCACCGGTAATTGTATAGAATGTTAAAATTGTTGACTCCTCAAAAAACGCTCTGTTTGCAAGGTCCTCCTTGCTTGGCATAAGGAGCTTGGTTAATCTATCCGTTAGCTTAGTGAACGGGCCTAAAAGAAAAGACAGCACCTGAACCATTCCCTTAACAGGAATACCCGGCTTACTGTTGTCGATAAGGTCGTTAAACTTTTCGGGCGAGCCGAAATTCATTTTGCAGGTACAGCCCTCGGAGCCTTCTGTAAATTTACAGCCTGTTTTTGAGAAATGGAATGTTCCGCACGGTCCGTCTGCAACATCAAAGCAGAGAGAAACGGGAGATTTGAGAGACGCAAGAACCGCCTTTGCCTCTTCGTCAATCTCGCACAAATTCTCAAGCGTTGCAAGCACACCGTACATATTAACATACGCCATTGCTTTTGCTTCTTTCAAAATAAATTCCTCCTTTTTCGTTTTGAAAGTATTAGTGCATATAAATTATATCACATAATATGTATAACGGTCAATTCAAAAGACATACAAAAATTTTTATATTATTTGTTGAAAATACATAAAAATTCATTTACACATTATGCAAAATGCCACAAAACATAAAAAAATTATAAACAGAAAAAGCGGGCAGAAAATCACTTCCTGCTCGCCTTTGAGTTAGAATTAAACGGTATTATTTCATAAGAAATCCGATTTTTTTCATTGCCTTATCAAGAGTGCGCTGTGAAACACGCAAAGCACGCTCGGCGCCCTTTTGCTGACATTCCTTAATATAAGCCTTATCGGCAATAAGACGGTTATATTTTTCCTGAACGGGCGCCAGCTCGGCAACAACTGCCTCGCCTACTGCCTTTTTGAAATCTCCGTATCCCCTACCCTGAAATTCTTTTTCAATTTCCTCAAAGGATTTGGAGGTTACAGCCGAATAAACCGTCATAAGATTATTAATTCCGTCCTTGCCGTCTGCATATCTAACGCACATTTCACTGTCTGTTATGGCAGATTTGAACTTTTTCATAATAACATCGGGGGTGTCGGTTAAATAAACCGTTCCCTTGGGATTCGGGTCTGACTTGCTCATTTTTTTAGCCGGATCTTGCAGGCTCATAACCCTTGCGCCGCTTTTCGGAATATATGCATCGGGAACTGTGAAAACATTACCGTAAATTCCGTTAAATCTTTGGGCGATATCTCTTGTTATTTCAAGGTGCTGCTTTTGGTCTGCACCAACAGGAACAACATCTGCGTTATAAAGAAGAATATCGGCAGCCATTAGGCAGGGATATGTAAAAAGCCCTGCATTGATATTATCGCTGTGCTGCGCCGATTTATCCTTAAACTGCGTCATTCTTGAAAGCTCGCCGAACTGCGTGTAGCAATTAAGAAGCCAAGCAAGCTGAGCGTGAGTAGGAACATGAGATTGAATAAAAACAATTCCGTTTTCAGCATCAAGTCCGAGTGCAAGAAGCATGGCATAAAGCTCATTTGTTTGGCGGCGAAGCATCTGCGGATCCTGACGGACTGTTATTGAATGTAAATCCGCAACGCCGTAAATTGTATCAAATTCCTCCTGAAAGGACGGCCAGCCCTTTAAAGCACCGAGATAATTTCCGAGAGTGGGCACAGAGGTTGGTTGAATTAAGGAAAGGCTTCTTTTACGCCTTTCGGTTTGAATTTTGTTTTTTTCCATAGAGCATTTTCCTTTATATTTAGCAGTTTATTTTATAAAATCCCTTGCGACCTCGCCCATAATTTTAACACCCTCAACAATACTTTCATCATCGGGAGTTGAAAAATTAAGACGGATATAGCTGCATGGCTTTGTATCATCAACCGTGAACGCCGTGCCGGGAACAACGGCAACCTTGCGTTCAAGCAGCTTATTCACATAATCAAGCATATTAACATTATCGGGCAGCCTTGCCCAGATAAAGAGGCCTCCCTGCGGACGAACATAGCTTATAAAGCCCTTGCAATATTCATCAAGGCAGGAGCACATAAGATTAAGCTTGCGCCTGTAAATCTTTTTTATTTCATCTATATGAGCATTTACATCATATTCATCAAACCAACGCGAAACAATCATTTGATTGAGAACACCTGTGTGAACATCGGAAACCTGCTTGCCGATAGTGAACGCAGGGGCGATTTTGCTTGGAACAACGGCATAGGCAACTCTTATTCCGGGAGCAAGAATTTTTGAAAAGGAGCCTGCATAAACAACTATTCCATCGGTATCCATACTCTTTATTGAGGGTACGGGTTCGCCCTCTACTCTCAAATTGCCGTATGGATCGTCTTCAAGAATAACAAGATTATTTTCAAGTGCAAGGCGATACATTCTTTTGCGCTTTTCAAGGCTTAATGTTGTTCCGCCGGGGTTTTGAAAATTCGGAATAGTGTATATAAATTTAGCATTTGGGTTTTGCCTTATAGCCTCTTCAAGAGCGTTTATATTCATTCCGTCTTCATCAATCGGAACACCGACGAGCTTACATCCGTGTGAACGAAAGCAATTGAGCGAGCCGATAAACGAGGGATCCTCGCATATAACCGTATCTCCCTCAGAAGCAAGAACACGGGTTGTTATATCCATAACCTGAGTTCCGCCTGCGGTTATAATTACGCTATCGTCATCAGTGCCGATTCCCTCACGCTCATAAAGCCATTTTTTAACAGCCTGACGCAAAGGCTCATAGCCTTCGGAAACACCGTAAACAAGCGCTGAAACAGGATTTTCTTCAAGGATTTCTGCGCTTATTTTTTTAACCTCATCGCAGGGAAACGCCTCTGTTGCGGGAGAGCCGCCGGCAAAAGCAATCATACCCGGCTCACTCGTTGCTTTAAGAATCTCCCTTACTGCCGAGGGCTTTAATCCTGCATATTTTTTTGAAAGGCTATACATACTAATCACTCACTTTAAAATCTGCTCAACAAAGCGCTTTGACGAATTACCGTCGCAAAGAGAAACGAAGCGCTTTTTGAATTTTTCCGCCTGCTCATTATCTGCCGAGGCATTTAAAACGGCAGAGGCAAGCTCCTCACGGCTTTGAACAATACAGCCGCAGGAATAATCGTTATAATCAAAATAAAATCCCCTGCCCTTATCATATTCCGCCAAATCGGGAGCATAAAGAACGGCGGGATTTCCCATAATTGCATTTTCAAAAATAACAGACGAATAATCAGTTACAAGAACATCTGTTATAAAAAGTATATCATTGATTTCGCGCTCATCCGCAAAGTCAAAAACTCTTTCGCTGACAGACTGCGGAATTTCAATTTTACGCTTAACGAACGGGTGCATCTTAATAATTACCGCCCACTCTTCTCCGAGCGAACGAGCAAATTCCTCCGCGTCAAAAAGCTCCTGCGGATAATCAGCATCATCAACGCTTTGCCCTCTGAATGTGGGTGCAAAAAGGCATATTTTTTTATCCTTTAAGCGCGGCTCCTTTTCGTAAAGCCGCTTCCTTGCCGAAGCAATATAATCATCATCGAAAAACAAATCCGTTCTCGGTGCGCCCGTTGGATATATTTTATCACTTGAAATACCAAAGGCTTCTGCATAAATTTCGGAGATTTCGGGAGAGGAAACAATTGCCTTTGTGTAGTTTTTATGAGTCAGCGACGCTTTTTCAGCCGTTGCTCTGCCATATCCGAAGCGCTTAAATGCGCCGAGAGCATGCCAAACCTGAACAAGCTCCTGCCCTTCCCTTAAATTAAGAACATAAACAAGCGGCTCATAATCATCAACAAGAATGAACCTGCTTGAAGCCATTTCCCGTGCAAGCTCGCTTTCGCTCGGTATTTCGGGAGGAGCGGCAACTGCTATTTGAAACGGCAGACTGTTTTTTTCAATATAATTTTTTACGGCAAGAAGATTTCCTCCGAGCTTACCCTTGGAGGTTGAATACATAAGTATTTTATTTTCCTGCATGGGAATCTCTTTTTT
This sequence comes from uncultured Oscillospiraceae bacterium, assembly GCA_900543795.1. GTDB lineage: Bacteria > Bacillota > Clostridia > Oscillospirales > Acutalibacteraceae > Eubacterium_R. Next base: position 21,015 of record UQSH01000023.1, read on the forward strand.
TGCCTTTTCAAAGCTTTTAATAAAGGAAGCATATCTTGCTTTTTGAAGAAGCGGATACGCAAAGGATTTTAATTTATTCATAGCTTTCATCATCCGCAGCTTTCTTATAATTATACTCTCCGCAATAGGTTCCCTTTATCAGCTCATCAATAATTTTGCCGTAAATATGAGTTATACTGCTAAACTGCTTATTAACATAATCGTTCATAAACTGCTTTTCTTTTTCGGCATCTGCTCGAGTGCCGCTTGAAATAAAATCGCAAATCCCCTTTGCGTTTTTTGAATAAACGGCAGGAATATCACGCCAAAAATCAATATAAAAGCCGCGTTCATCAATATATTTTTCACTGTCAAAGCAATAGATATATATTGGAAGATTTTTAAGCAGAGCCTCATAGATTATTGAGCTGTAATCTGTTACAACATAATCGGCAACAGCCATAAAATCCATACCCGTAAAGCGCTCGCCGATTGCTTTATTCATTCGGGAATCAACATAAATTTCTTCCTCATTAGTGTCAACAACATGGTGCTTAACAATAAGATTATATTCCGAATAATTAATGCGGTCAACAAGCTGACCTGTTGCTTTACGCAGCTCGGCGGTGTCCTCCTCATTATCTCGAAAGGTGGGAACATAAAGGATATTTTTGCGCCCGTTATCAAGCTGAGGATATGCGCTGAAAATATTGCCTTTAAGCCTTAATGCTTCGTTTTCATCGGTTAAATAGTCCATACGGGGCATACCGATTGGGATAAACCTTTCCTCCGGCTGACCGAACGCCTCGGCAAAATGAGGAACGCATTTATTACCGCTTGCCGCAATCAAATCATAATTGCGGTGCATCTTAAAGGCTTCGGCGGTTTTTGCGTCCTTGCCGCCCTCTTTATCAAGTATGGATTTGCCGAAGCGCTTAAACGCCCCGAGCGCATGCCAAATCTGAATAATTTTTAAATCCTTTTTATGATTAAGCATTGAGGCAAGAATACAATATCCGTCCAGCACAACAACCCTTGATGTTGCAAGCGCATTCATTTGGCGGAGCATTTCGCCTATATATTTAATTTTTCCGCCGAGGGAATCCGGTATCATTTTGCAAAGAACAACAACCTTATACTGCGGATACTCTGTTTTTATCTCATTTATAAGATACCTAAAATCAAGCGAAGGAGTTTCGCTTTGGCGGGAAATGAAGGCAACCTTATTTTCGGTTTTTTTTAGCTTGAAGGCGGAATAAATTATTCCCATAAAAAAGCCGAAAAGCTTTGCAAATATCTTAACCATTTTTACCGTTACCAATCAAATTAAAATTTTATCATTCATAAAGAGGATATTTTGCGCAAATCTCGGCAACGCCGTTTTTGATATAATCCTTTTTATTATCAAAATCGGTTACTGCAAGATAGATATATTCAGAGATTTTTTCAAAATCATCCTCGTTAAGACCTCTTGTTGTTGCGGCAGGAGTGCCGATACGAACACCTGAGGTTACAAACGGAGAAAGAGGCTCATTGGGAACAGTGTTTTTATTAAGAGTGATATGAACCTCATCAAGCCTTGCTTCAAGCTCCTTGCCCGTTACGCCCGTTCCGATAAGAGAAAGAAGAACAAGATGGTTATCAGTTCCGCCGGAAACGAGATTAAGACCTCTTTTGGTAAGTCCGTTTGCAAGAGCCTGTGCATTATTAATAATTCTTTGCTGATATTCCTTGAATTCGGGCTTCAATGCCTCTCCGAAGCAAACTGCCTTGCCTGCAATAACATGCATAAGCGGTCCGCCCTGCGTGCCGGGGAAAACTGCCGAATTAAGCTTTTTAATAAGATAAGGATTATTGCAGAGGATAAGACCTCCTCTCGGTCCTCGAAGCGTTTTATGCGTTGTTGTTGTTACAACATCTGCATAGGGAACGGGATTTTGATGAAGACCGGCGGCAACAAGACCGGCAATGTGAGCCATATCAACCATAAACATTGCACCGTTTGCGTGGGCAATATCAGCCATTGTTTTAAAATCAATTGCACGCGGATAAGCGGAAGCACCTGCAACAATGAGCCTTGGCTTAACCTTGTTAACCTGCTTTGCAAAGGCATCAAGATCTATATATCCGTCATCATTAACACCGTATGGCACGAAATTGAAATATTTGCCGCTGATGTTTGCAGGCGAGCCGTGAGTTAAATGGCCGCCGTTATCAAGGCTCATACCCATAACCGTTTCGCCGGGTTTAAGCAGGGCAAGATAAACAGCCGTGTTTGCCTGGGCACCGGAATGAGCCTGAACATTTGCATATTGAGCCCCGAAAAGCTCGCAGGCTCTTTTAATTGCAATATTTTCAACAATATCAACATACTGACAGCCACCGTAATAACGCTTTGACGGCAAGCCCTCTGCATATTTATTGGTTAAAACACTTCCCATAGCCGCCATAACCTGCGGAGAAACAAGATTTTCCGAAGCAATAAGCTCTATATTTTCACGCTGGCGTTTAAGCTCAAGTGCCATTGCGTCTGCAACCTCTTTGTCTGTTTCGGCAACCTTTGCTATTGAGTCGTAATAATCTGCGTACATAATTTATTCTCCTTAAATAATAATTACGAAATAAAAATAATCGCATACAGAAATAATAACACAGAACAAAAAAATATACAATAACAAATTATAAAATAAAAAACAATAATTATAGAAAAGCATTGCGGTTGCCATTCCCTGCAATCACAAAAAAACACGGGAGAGCAAATGCTCTCCCGTAAGGGTTATTTAGCCGAAGCAATTTTTATAATATTAAGCCTCTGCATTTTCCGACCAAGCACCGTAAACATAGCCTGTCGGCCAGTTTCTCCAAGCACGAACACGAACATAAT